>CAMTVF010000081.1:0-7533 GCA_947085115.1 uncultured Opitutaceae bacterium
ACGCTGCGGCGGGCGACGAGAAACCGGGCGGAGAGAGTCAGTCCTTTCTTGAGTTCACCGCGCAGACCGTTGGGCAGGGCGAGATAGGTGGCGGCGGGGCGGACGAGGACTTTGAAACCGGCGGCGGTGGCACCGCTGTTCCCATTCGCGGCGCTGGGGACAACGCCGCCCACCAGGTCGCCGCTGATGGCCGTGACAGTGCCGTCGAGCGTGCCCCATTGTGTGTAAGGATAGGCATCCACCTGCAGACGGGCGGTCTGCCCCACCCGCACCAGCCCGATGTCGCGCGGCGAGACATAGGTCTCCACCTGCAATGTGTCCTCGGGCGAAACGGCCCCGAGCGATTGCCCGGCACCAACGAATCCGCCCGCGCTCCAGCCGTTGAAGCCCACGAGCACACCGTCCGCCGGAGCGCGCACGGTGTGGAGCGTCCGCTCCTCCCGCAGGCGCTGCGCCTCCGAGACGAGGCCCGCCTGAGTGGTTCGCTCTTCGCGAAGCCGAGCCTGCCATCGAGAGAGTGCCTGTTCGACGAGCAACCGCGACTCAGCGACCAACCGCTCCACCTCGTAGCTGGCGTTGTCGACTTCCTGCTGAGTCGCGATGCCCTTGCGCGCGAGCGTCGTGTAGCGGACCAATTCGTTGCGCGCCTTGGTCTCCGCTAGGTGGTAGGATTCGAGCTGGGCAAGGAGCTGGGCGTGCTCCTGCCGCAGTGTGGCCGTTTGGAAAGCAACCACTGACATCACGGATCGCACAGATGAGACGGGAAGCTCCCTATCCGTGATATCCGCGTAATCCGTTGTTAAACCCACCAGGTCGGCGATGAGCGCCGCGTGCTCGGCATGCAGCGCTTGGTTGCGCGACAGGCGTTCGTCGAGATCGCGCGAGTTGAGCACGAGGAGAGGCTGGCCTGCTGTCACGCGGTCGTTGTCCCGCGCGAGCACCCCGGCAATGTGCCCCGACACCGCCGGCCGCAGTTCGGCGCGCTCCGTCGTCGGGCGCACCAGCCCTGCGGCACGCACCGAGACATCGACCTTGATCAAGGGCAGACTGCCCAAGGCGCCGATCACACCGGCGAGCACGAGCCAGTAGGTCCACGGTCGTTGCGCGCCATGCCCGGCATAGAGGCTCTCAACCGAATGGCATGCGAGATCTGCGGGAAAAAGACCAACGGATGACATCGGCAACCAACGATGCACAGCGCTGGTTTCTAAGAAATTCGCGCGTTTGGTTATTTTTAACCCAACTCAAATGAAGAATCAGGGTATCCTTATCGAGTCGGTATTGTTACCCGACGCAGCGTCGGCTTGCAGCCAGGCGCAACGACCACGAATCCGCGCTCAATCGCCCAATGGATGAGGCTGATCGATCGATGGAGACCCAGCTTCGCCATGATCCGCCTCCGATGATTGCGAATGGTCAGGGCATTCCCGTCAAATTCGGCGGCAATCTCATCGTCGCTCGCACCGAGTCCAAAATAGGGCATGAGCGCGAGTTCAGTCAGCGAAAGTATTTTATAGAATGCATCGGGGCTGGAGCGCATTTGCCGCACCGCGAGCCTCGCCTCCGGAGAGTAGACCGGCAGTCCATTCGCAATCGCTTCCAGCGCCAATACGAGATTGTTCTCGATCTGGTTGTTCTTCGCGATGAACCCGCAACATGGAGCCAGCCCCGCACGATAGAGCGCCGCATCGTCAATCCGGCTGGACAGCAAGATGACGGGTGGGGGCGCCGGGATTTTTCCAAGCTGATCCGCCACCTCAAACCCATCGATGTCGGGCAAGGACATGTCCAAGAGCACCAAATCTGCCCGTGTTGCCCGGGCAGTGGCGATGCCATCAAGGCCCTTCTGTTCCGAATGGATCTTCGCACCGGGAAGTTTCTCTGCGAGAATTTGCGCGACCATCGAAGACCAAAAGGTGTCATCTTCGATATGAAGCACTGAGTGGACCTGACGACGCATATGCGATTTGGCCCGCACCGGGAAAGAGAGTGCATTCGGGAAACAATGGCAAGTGATCAGTTTGTCACCCCAGCGCATGGCCGAGCTCTGGCGGGCACGATGGAGGGATTGGAAGGATAACCAAAACTCCCTTCACTGATTCTCAAAAAAGCAATTCTTGGCGCGGAGAACGCGCCGACGGCGAAACCGCGCTCGCCATTGGTCGGACAAACATCGGCCTATGCCAATCGCCCAAAAGGAACAGACTGTAGGACGAGTGCGTGGTGGACCGTCCCTGCTGGCGCTGCCGCGCAAAGTCAAAAATTCACGGGACGTTGGTTATTAATTCAGCAGGCGCTGGTTGCTTAGATTCTCGTGCACCCAGAAGCGATGCACGGTTAGCGGACCAAGGCGCAGGTCGTAGCCCCACTCGGTGTCCACGATCGTCGGAGAACCAAAGGAGCCCGTCTTCTTGATCTGGCTGGAGGCAAGGTTGGCCCGGCAGCGGGCATCATCGAAGGCGGCTTCGACCGATCGATACGATCCCCAGTTCTTGGACCGCTGCGTCGGCTGGTCGTTCTCACCGGTCTCCAGAGAAAACTGGATCACCGTAAACGTGGAGGGGGTGTCTCCGAGTTCAGCCATGCAACAATCAGTAACCACGTCGCCGCAGGGAGCCAGCGGATTTTGCCCCGTCCGATCAAAATCTTGGGCGCGAACTTCGCGCGCTATTCTTGCGGCACGGCCGCCAGCACTTCGTCGGCGAGACCAGCCACCGCCACGCTCAATTGCGATGCGAGCCGGGCAAAGTCTCCGCCCCACGACACCACGGGCGCGGTAAAGGTCCGCCGACTCACGATCGTCGCGGTGTCGCCGACACGGGTCAGTTCGATCACCGCCGAAAACAGCACGCCGCGCTCATGACCTTCGGCACTCAACACCCGCACCGTCACATCGTAGTCGCGCTCGATGTTGGCGGGGAAAGGATACGCTATGATCTGGGCGCGTCCCGACAGGCGCTCGCGAAGCGACCGGGTGATTCCGGCCTCGAGTGGCTCGGCCCAGCGCACGTTATCGACGTAGCGGATTTCGTTGTTTCCGCTCCGCACGACCATCGACTTGCTCTTCAGGTAAGCGGGAATCTCGACGTTGCGCAGGCCAAGCCGCACGGGGTGGTCGGTGGGGGTCGCGACCGTCGCGCCGCCCTCGAGCACGTAGTAACGCGTGTTGTCGGGCTGGGGCGCAGGCAACAGACTGCAGCCGGTAAACAGAACAAAACCGGAGCAAAGAAAAGCGGCAGCAGAGAGACGACGTGATTTCATGACGGACCTTGAGGCGTTCATTGGGGCGGTTTGCGGCCTAGGAGCAAGGCGCTCGGGTCGCGCTCGAGCATTTCGGCGAGGCGCTGGAGCGCATCGGCGGCCTCCGCGATTTGTTGCAAAGTGCGAGCGGCGTCCTCGCCGAGATGCCCCTGCGCCTGCACAAAGCGGCGCGTGGTCGCGGCGGCACCCTCGATCGACTCCAGGGCTTTCCGGGCGTCAGTGAGTGTCTGTTTGAAGTCCTCGCTCACCGGTCCCATCTGGCCGTCGATTCTCCCCAACAAGGCGCGCAGTTCGGTGCTTGCGGCATTGAGATTTCTAAAGGCGTCCTTGGCCTCGGGTGAGTCGACAAAGCCCTCCACCGCAATGGCCGCACGCGAGATGCGTTCCGTGAGTTGTTTCATGTCGAGCTCCGTGAGCCGTTGGTTGGCCGTGCCCACGAGAGTTTTCAAGTCGCGGCTCAGCCCCGAAATATCGGCGGTCTTCAGGTCCGCGACGATCTCCACGATGCTGTTTTGAACCTCGGAAATGGGAGAGCGCAGCGAGGGCACGACCGGGTAGCGCTCGTCGCTCAACCGCGGATCGGCGGGATATTCGCGGGGGTCCTCGAAACTCAGTTCGACAAACAAGAGGCCCGTGATGCCCTGCAGGTTGAGTTTCGCGCGCATGCCGCGATCGATGAGATTCTGGAGTTCGACCGGATCGGTGATCTCGATCGTGTTGCCGCTGCTGTCGGTGAGCACGTTGCGATCAATCTGACAAATCGTCTGGACCTGTGCCCTGCGGCTGACCGTGTCGTAGCGCACGTTGATCGCCGCAACGCGGCCGATCCGCACCCCGTTGACCTTCACCGAGGCGCCGGGATCGAGGCCGCTCACCGACTCGTTGAAATACACGACGAAGCGCGTCGGCTTCGAAAAGAAGTTCGTGCCACCAAAAGAGACGAAGGCGACCATAGCCAACAGCACGGCACCAAGGACAAACATGCCGACGGCGGCAGGACTAAATCGGGTTTTCACGTTGCGGAACCTCCTTTCTGACCGACCAGCTCCTTACGTCTATTCAAAAACTCCCTCACCCGCACATCTTCACTGCGGTCCCGCAGGGTCTTCGGGTCTCCTTCGGCGATCACTCCATGCGCCTCACGTTCGAGCATCACCACCCGGTCCGCGATGTCAAAGATGCTCGAGAGCTCATGCGACACCACCACGATCGTCGTGCCGAGCGTGTCGCGCAGTTGCACGATGAGTTCGTCGAGCTTCAGCGACGTGATCGGGTCGAGGCCGGCTGAGGGCTCGTCGAAAAAAACCACCTCGGGATCGAGGGCCAGAGCCCGCGCCAGTCCCGCACGCTTCTTCATACCGCCCGAAATCTCCGCCGGGAAGTAGTCTTCGTAACCAGTGAGCCCGACCTGCGCGAGTTTCAGCGCCACCACTTCATGGCGTTCCTTGCGTGTCAGCGTGGTGAAAATCTCCAGCGGCAACGCCACGTTCTCGCGCAGCGTCATCGAACTCCACAGCGCGCCGGCCTGGTAGAGCACTCCGAAGGTGCGCAACAACCGCCTGCGTTCCGCCGGGCTGGCGTGAGTGAAATCGCGCCCGAAGTAACGCACCGTGCCCTTGGTCGGCTGGTTCAGGCCAATCATGTTGCGGAGCAGCGTGCTCTTGCCACAGCCGCTGCCGCCGATGACGAAGAGAATTTCCCCGCGCTTCACGGCAAAGGACACGTTCTCCAGAATCACCCGATCACCGTAGCGGCACTCCAAGCCGTCCACCTCGACGGCAAATTTTCCTGAAGCAGAAAGGGGGGCGGAAATATTCATTTTACCAGCCGAGGACGTTGAAGAGGACGGCGTAGAACGCGTTGGCGATGACGAGCAGGAAGATCGAGGTGACCACCGCCGACGTCGCGGCCGCGCCAACACCCGTTGCGCTGCGCTCGGCCTGCATCCCGCGCAGGCAACCGGTCAGGCCGATCAACACTCCGTAGGTTGCCGCTTTGATCAAACCGGTGAAAAGATCCGAAAGATCGAGGAAGGACTTTGTCTCGGTCCAGTAGAGGTTCGCCGGAATGTCGAGCGTGCTGATCGCGATGATCAAGCCACCGATGATTCCGAGCGCGTTGGCAAACAGCACCAGCAACGGCAGCATCGCGAACAAGGCCGTGATCCGCGGCATGATCAAAAAATCCACCGGCGATACCCCAAGCGTCTGCAACGCATCAATTTCCTCATTGGCCTTCATGCTGCCCAAGGTGGCGGCAAACGCCGCGCCCGTTCGCCCCGCGAGCACGACGGCCGTCATCAGCGGCCCCATTTCCCGCACCATGGCAATGCCGACCATGTCGGCGACAAAGATATCCGCCCCGAATTGTCGGAGCTGGGCCGCGGCTTGGTAGGCAAGAATCACCCCCGTCAGCAGGGCGATCACGCCCACGATCGGCAACGCCTGCACGCCGCACAACTGCATCTCGGTAACGCAGTCGCGCCAGCGGAACTGCGCCTGTCCGCGAAAAAACCGGCCAATACTGAACAAACACTCTCCTACCAGTCGCGAAATTTCCCGCGCCTCGTGCACCAAATGCGCCGTCCCCAGCCCGACGGCCGTAAACAGGTCCGGCAACGGTGCGGGTGCCGCGGGTGCCGCGTTGCCCGCCTCCTGCGCGAGCAGTTCGGCCAGCTGCTCGACCCCCTTGGGTAATGCGCCGGTTTCAAACTTCGCCCCGATCGCCTCGGCTCCCAGCCGGGCCTGGCGAAGAAAAAGCGGCAGCGAACTATCCCAATCGTCGACACCGTCCCCTTCCACCCGCACCGTATGCGGCAGCGGTCCACCCTCGTGTTCCTTCATCGCGCCCGAAATGAGGTCGTGCCACGTGATGCGCTCCGCGGTCAATTGCCACGTCCCGCCGACTCGCACCAGCAACGTGCCGTCGATCACGCGGGCATCAGCTCGGACATGGGCCTCAGGTTCGGTCATTGGTCGGAGTCTCGCGCCACTCTGTCGGCGGCTCCAGAACTTTCTGACGTCCCGCCCAGATCAAGCCGGCCCGGGTCCCGGTCCCCGCCCCGGTCGGCGGCCCAGCCTTGCGGTCCGAAACGTTCCACCGTCATACGATTTCGACTCGCCGCGCCCAGCGGCGCAGTGTTTCTCTCTCACTCTTCATGCCCCTGCGCACCGTTCTCTTCGACCTCGATGGCACGCTCATCGATCATTTCCGGGCGATCCACCGCTGCCATGCCTACGCCATGCGACAAGTCGGCCTGCCCGAGCCAACCTACGAACAAGTCCATGCCGCGATCGGTCGCGGCCTGGAAGACGCCGTTATCGACTTGGCCGGCGCCGACTACGTCCAGCGCATCCTGCCGCACTACTTCGAGCACTGGCAGAAAACCAACCTCGATGACGTTGTCCTCCTCCCCGGGGCGCTTGATCTCATCGTGACCCTGCGCGCCCGCGGCGTCACTTGCGCCGTGTTGACCAACAAACGGGGCGAGGCTTCTCGCGCCGTTTGCGCACACTTGGGACTTACCCCTCTGCTCGCAGGTATTTTTGGCGATCGCGACACGCCGTGGATCAAGCCCGACCGTCGCTTTGCCGATCATGCCTTGGTCACCTTGGGGGCCGATGCGGAAACGACCGTGCTGGTCGGCGATTCCGTCTTCGACCTCGCGGCCGCGCAAAACGCCAGGCTCGACTTCCTCGGCGTGACGACCGGCACCCACACGGCTGCGGAACTCCGTGCCGCGGGTGCCACACAGGTCTTCGCCTCCCTCGAAGAACTCGCTCCCGCGCTGCTCGGCCCGGGGGAATGACACGTAATAGGTGTCATTCCACAGCGCGTGTCTCGATTGCAAAATCAGTGCGCGGCGCTCACGCGCTTGGGGGGCGGCGTTGCACGATCACGGTCGTCACCATCGTTTGCACGGTTTCGCCGCGCTGATTGCGGGTCGTGGTGCGCAGCTTGATCACCCCGTGCGTCGTGCGTGATTTCAGCTCCCGCATTTCGACGACTTCGTTTTGCGCCTTGAGGGTGTCGCCCGGGAACACCGGCCGCGGCCATTCGATATTTTCCACCCCGCGGCCGACGGCACCCCCGGCAAATTTCATATTGGCGCCGATGATGAGCCGCATCGTGAGGGCGGCGGTGTGCCAGCCGCTCGCCACCAATCCACCAAAGGGGCCGTGCTTTGCCGCCTCGGCATCGGTGTGAAACGGCTGAGGGTCAAATTGGCGGCCAAAGGCGATGATTTCCTCCGCACTCACCGCAGTTGCTTCT
>CAMTVF010000082.1:0-5371 GCA_947085115.1 uncultured Opitutaceae bacterium
AATCCCTGGGCGGCATCGAAGCCGCGGTCGGCCGTGGCGATCTCGGAAACGCCGAGACGGCGGGCGACGGCGAGGTTGAGCGAATCGTTGGTGAGCAGGCTGAATTGCTGCTGGAACTCCAGGGCGACATGGAAGTCCCCCGGCAGCACCGGCTCGACGAAGAGGCCGCCGGCAAGGAGATCGCGGACTTCGTCGGCATAGCTGGCGAGTTGACGGATCAAGTCGCGGCTCTCGGCCAGCGCGCGGGCGGGGTTGGAGCCGACCAATCCCTTCGCCCTGGCCTCCTCCATCATGCGCCGGTGGCTGAACTCGGCGATGATGATGGTGGTGGCGATGCCTTCGACCGCGCCGTCGTTGCAGCGGGCGAGCAAGCCGAGGCATTGCCGGGACGAACGGCGAATACCGTAGATGAGCACGTTGGCGTCGATGAGGACGCGCGTGCCGTTGTGAATGTCGTCGAGGTTCATTGGTCGTAGAAGTCCGCCTCCATGATCTCGCGAAACTCCGCGTCGCTGACCTTAAAATCCGGCTCGCGCGCCAAGAGGCGGCCAAGGCCCGATTTGTGTTGCCGGCGGAGATAGACGGTGACGGCGTCCTGGATGACTTCGCCGACCGGACGATGCTCACGCAGAGCGGCCATTTTGAGCTGCTGGTAAACCTCTTCTTCGATTTGGGTGCCGACTTTGATTTTGCTCATAACGGATGAGGATGATGATTAGCTGCGGTTGAGGACAATCCAAGGGACAAGCACTTCCATCAGGGAAAACCCGCCGTGTTGATAGAGATGACGGGAGCTGTTGCCCTTGGGACGGGTCTTGAGACGGCCGCGCAGCATCGCAAGACGCCGGGCGGGGAAACGCTGAAGATCGGGATGGGGCGCAGGGTATGGGGCCTGGCCCTCGAAGACCATATTGCGGTGTTGGCCGAGTTCTTTGGCGGCCGACGATTCACGCGCACTTTCGGCGGTGCCGCCGAAGAAAATGTAACCGTGATCGCTGGTGATGACAATGGGCACGCCGAGGGGAATGGCCTGCACCGTGTATTTCCAAAGCGTGGCGACGTGGTCGCAAAACTGCGGGAAAAGCTGCGTGTCGAAGCGGGCTTCATCGTTCTTGAACAGACGATCCGGCCAGGTGGACCAGAGCAGCAGCGATTTTCCCGTGGGCAGCGCGACGCGTGGGGTGAGGCTGTCGAGATATTCGGCATGGACGCCGCGCGTCTTGAGCGCCTTGACGGAGGGCAACTGGCTGGGACCCACGGCATGGGCGGCATCCGGGTCCAGCACCCGCTGTGAAACGAAGTCGATGGTCTCGGTGGGCAGGGAGGTGGCAATGGCGCGGGATGCATCGACCCGGAAACCGGTTTGGCCGGCCAATGCCAGCAGCAGTGGCAGCTCGCGGAGCGACAATCCATCAAAGACCACGACTGCGCGAGGCGACGACGGTTTGGCTGCGGGCGGAACATCCAGGCCAAGAAACGAACGCGGGGTTGGCGCCCGGGTGGTTTCAGCGACCAGTTCGTCCCAAATCCGGGCGGCACCAAGGGAGATGAGTTCCTCGGCCTGCGCCACGGCGGCTTCGCCGGTGCGCAAATACTCCTCGCGTGGCACCGCCGCAAAACGGGCCGGTGACCACACGGTGTGTAGCAGCCAGTCGGCGATCGCAGGAATGCGAGGGCCACTGGCACTCAGCACATCGGGAGGCAGTTCAAGGGAGGGCATGGGAGTCAGGAACCAAGCGTGAGTGTAACCTTCGCTGAACCGGGTGAAAAGTCTGGCAGCCGCTCCACCATCTCTTCGACGGCGGCCTTGTTGACCGATCCTGAAAAATCGAGAATCACCTCGCCGGAAAACGCGCCCGTGCCGGTGAGCGAACCGCGCAGGAAAGCAGGAAGGGCGGACATCTCGACCGTGCGGGCATCCCACAAAAGGCCGATGCGAACGCGGATCACAGGCCGACCGGCCAGGCCGTCGAGTTTGGCGGCGATCTGCTGGCGCAACTCTTGGCGTGAAGGACAGCTTGTCGTCGAAACCTGCTCTTGGGTGGAAGCAAAGGGGAATGAATCATTGCCGCCCGGCGAATCGTGGCCGCTGCCTTGGCTTGGGTTGCCCGTGCCGCCGGCCAAAGGTTTGACGGCGGCGGGCTGGGGTTTGCCGGCGGGCGCCGCGGCCGGACGCGCGGAGGGAGCGGCCAACGAGGAATCCATCAATTCATGGGCGCTGAGGAGCGGCGATTCTCCGGCGTGCTGGGTGCCAGAGGGGTGAGCGAGGTTAAAGACCGCATCAACGACGAGCAGGCGAATGGCGTCATCAAACCCGCTGGCGTGAACGATGACGGGGAAGCCAAGGGTGTTGCGGTATTCGGTTTCGATGGCGGCCACCTTGCGCCCGAGAAGATCGGCGGCGCGGTTCTGGATGTGCTCGGCAAGGTAGGCGCGCGGGTAAAGGTTGCGCGTCAAGTGCTCAAGCACGCCGGTTTTGTTGAGCGGTTGGACTGGTTCCAAGGTGACCTCGTTTTCGCCCGCCGTGGTCCCGGCGCGATGAACCTGCACATAGGCGAAATTGACCTTCTTGATGGCGTCGAGGACGGTGCGCTTCTGATCGGCGGCGATTTTGTTGAACTCGGCGATGCGGGTGGAGTCGCCCGCAGACGCGGTCGCGAGCGCATCGGCCGCAATGGCTTTGCGCGCCCAGGCGAGAATGTCCTTATGCGTGCGCAGATTGGTCTTGTCGTCGCGGGGTTCAAGCAGGAGGACGGTGTTGCGGCGTTTGAGGCCAAAATAAAGGGCGTGGCGCTCGTCGGGCGTCAGGCGGCGCGGCGAGATGACGAAGCGAAGTCCGTCGGTCTGGAGCGCATCGAGCCGCGCGCGGGCGAGATCGATCTCCTGGAGGATGATGGCGTCGGATTCTTGGAAAACTTCGCTGCGCCACCATTGGGCAATGCGATCCCAAGCCTCGGATTCCTGCACGGACAGGCTGCGCAGCTCAACCTTGGCATGGGCATTTTCCTTGGTGTCAAAGAAGAGGTTTTGGTCGCGCTTATGAAAGTAGGAAGCGTATTGAACAAAGCCGCCAAGAGTTTGGCTGAACTGGTTGTAGTCTGACGCGGGGTCGATGACCTGACGGGCCAATTCCTCCTCGTTCAGGCCGGGATAGCGGGCAGAGGGTGCGAGGCTGGCGATGAGCGTCGCGGAGGCGATGCGGTCAGCGAGGGGGAGCTTGGCGAGTTCGCGGAGGTTGGCCTCGGCACAGGAGATGAGGTTTTGCGACGGCTCAAGATCGGCGAGCCAGGTGCGAATCTCAGCATCGGCGAGCAGCACGTCGGAAAGTGTGAGGAGATTTGTTTTGGCGCTGCGCAGGCGAACGAGGGTGGCCAGGAAGCCGAGCGCGCCACGGGTGCCTTGGAAGCCGCCGCGGTTCGGGATGCGCTGGAACACAACCTCCAGCAGTTCCGGGGTGAAGGGATAACTCTCACGCAGACGTTCGGCGTAGTCGGCGCCGGCGGGGATGCCGAAGCGTTGCCATGCGTTGACGTAGCTCTTTATGACGGCATCGATCTCCGTTGAGGCGGCTTGCGGAGACTTGGTGAAAAGACGGTGGTAGAGGATGCGGAGACGGTCGCCGGTGTCGGAGAAGCGAATCTCGGTGGGCTTGACGCGCTTGAGGGTGAGACCCGGCTCGATGCCACCGTCGTAAACCGAGGCGACGAGGACGACGTTGGAATCCTCTCGCATCGACTCCTCAGAAACCATTTGGAGGAAGTTGATGTTCTGCTGGCGGCGGGCATCGTCGGCGATTGCGCGGATACCGCTCTCGAGCTCGTCAAAAAGCAGCGCAAGTTTGCGACCCGACAATGCGGCCCGGAATTCTGGCAGGCTGGGCGGGCGCTCGCCAACAAAGCTCGCTGCGATTTCGCTGCCGATCACCTGCCAGAGACTCTCCAGAGGGAAATCCGTAAATTTTTTAAGGATAACTGCGACGTTTTCGGGAAGCGAAAGCTCCAAATGATTCTCCGCAAGCCACTCCTCCAACTCCGGGCGGTGTTTTATTAAGTGATAACCCAGGGTGATGAGGTGACTCTTGCCCTGTCCCTTGGGACCTTCGAACAGGATGGTCCCCACTCCGGCCTCAGAAGAGTTGAGGCGCTGATGAAGGGTCTTTACCAGCCGGCGGACATCCGACGAGACCCATGTCGCGCGCGCGAATTCGAGTGGCTTAGCTTCCAAGGATTTTTTCTTGGGATCCGTGATGCGGTCGGGATCGATAACGCCTTGAATACGACCACTGAGAACATCGGAGCGCGGGGAGAGGAGGTGCAACAGCATGGGCTCATTTTCATCTAATTTCTTCTAGCGTCAAGAAAGAAAGATGCAGATAGAATAATTCACCAAATACCCTTTCACGCTGGGGTGTCATCAAATGGAAAAGGCGACGGACACCGAAACACCCGTCGCACTACCGTGACTCTCCCACCTGACGCCGGAGCGCGCCCGCCGATTCACGTCGTGTGGGAGGCGTTGGTGCGGGATGCAGGCCGGGCGGCGGTAATCGTCTCCGATCTCCTGTCCTGTGTGGCGGCGGGGCGCTCACCACTTGTGCTGGCCGACCGCAAAGTTTATCTGGACCGGCTGCAGGCGGGCTTCGCTGCGCGGGAGGCGGGCATCGATTGTTATCGGCTGGACGGTCAAATGGGCAAAAAAGCCCGACATGAGGTGCTGCGCAAAATCGCCGCACACTACGATGGCGGAAAGCCGTTCGTGCTTTTCGCGACGGCGTCGCTGATCGGCGAAGGATTCGATCTGCCGCGGCTGGACACTCTGGTCCTATCGATGCCGCTTTCGTTCAAGGGCCGGCTGATTCAATATGCCGGGCGGCTTCATCGACGGCACGACACCAAAGGTGATGCCGTGATCTTCGACTACCTCGACGAAAACCACGCGATCACGAAAGCGATGTTTCGCCGACGCCTGGCCGGCTACATGGAGCTGGGATATCGCATCGAGATGCCGCAGGACTGCGATCCAACATGGTTTGGAATCAATCCGGACGAAACTGCGGGTGCAGAATAGCGGCCAACGCACGAGTCACCAAGCCAACCGCAAGCCGGCTTTCGGCTCCACGTGTGGAGGCCACGCGATTGTGCCGCCGCCGCGAAAATCACCGGGTTCTCGGCCGCGCCAAACAGGCCCGCTCGCGCATCGATCATTTTGTCTTTGTCACCCAGCCGGGCGTGACCTTGGCTCGCCGCATGCCCCGCCGCGTCCGCCGCCCCGATCCCGCCCGCCAGCTTCCGCCGGTCACCGACTGGCGCACGACCGACGCTGACGAGACCCTCAAGCGCCACGTCCGCGCCCGCGAGGAGCGCCCGCGTGT
>CAMTVF010000083.1:0-2222 GCA_947085115.1 uncultured Opitutaceae bacterium
CCGCATCCGTAGCCATCACCGCGTGATGATTCTCTACAAATACTTCCCGCCCGAGCGAATCGACGTGCTACGCAACAGACGGGTCCGGTTCACACAGCCAGCGGATTTCAACGACCCATTCGAGTTCAAGCCGGTAATCCAGGAAATTTCTTCTGACGACGACGTGGGCGAATACGTCGAAAAAAACTACGATCAATTGGTCGAGGAAGAACTCGCAAAGTATGGCTCAATCGTTCCCGCATTCGCGAAGAATGTCCTCCCTGAATTCATCGCCGCTCAAAAGAAAAATCTCCCCGCTCTGTTTAGGGCACTTTCGCCACAGCTGATCACCGCGATTCGGCCAAAGCTTTCGGAACTCTTGAATCGGCATATCGGTGTGCTCTGCCTCAGCGAGGTCAGAAATTCACTGGTAATGTGGGGCCACTACGCTTCAAATCACTGCGGATTCGTCGTCGGCTTCGATTCTGAGCATCCCTTTTTCAATCATCGCCGCACCGAGTCAGACGAATTCGGTTTCTTGCGGAAGGTGAAATACACGCAACACCGACCCCACGTCACTTTGGCAAATTCGGACTCCGTGATTTGGTTCGAGCAAAAGAGCCATGAATGGGCCTACGAGAAGGAGTGGCGCGTCTTGCGAGTTCTCCACGAGGCCAATCTGGTCATTCAGAGCCAGCCGTTCTCGATTCACCTGTTCGAGTTTCCCGCGGCTGTAGTTCGAGAAATAATCGTTGGGATGAGAGCGAACACAGCACTGCGGGATGAAATCCAATTACTGCGTCTGAATTTTCCGCAGGCCGGGTTATTTGCTGCGAATGAGCATTCGGCGGACTACGCTGTGACTGTCGACCAAAGCACCTAACTTCAGCGCTCCCTCATCCGTGCCCATCCGTGCCATCCGTGGTTAAAAATTTCCGCCATGAACGTCGCCTCACCCCAAGAGGTCATCCGCATCGGCCAGATTGAAATCCGCTACCCCCCGAGGGCGCGGACACCAACGAGGCGCTCGCGGTCTTCGCGCCACTATCCCACCCAGCACCCGCGGGCCCGCGCCACATCAAATCACCTCGATGATCCGGCTGCCCTCACCGACCATTTGCACGACGCCCGCAAGTCGTGGCTCAAACCAAGCCCGCAATTGCGGGTTGGAGCAATTGCCGATCCGCAGCCAGACGACCGCCGGTGGCGCGTTTGCCGTCTTCGCTCGCTCGGCGAAATCCTCATCCTTCGTCAGAATGGACGCGCCAGTCCGCTCGGCATGCGTCCAAATCACCGCGTCCTCTGCCTGTAGCAACCCGGCATCCTCGATGTGTTCCGCCTCGTGGCCGGCGGCCCTCAGCCAGAGGGCCATCGCCGGGGGCAATTGGGCATCGATGACAAATTTCACTCCACCGCCGTCACCACCGGATGGTTCACGTATTGCGCGGCATACTCACATGCCGCCTGGATGTCCTCGCGCTCAAGATACGGAAAATCCGCAAGAATCTGCGCCTCGGTTGCGCCGCCGGCCAGCATATCCAGAACATCCTTCACGCGAATCCGCATCCCCCGGATGCACGGCTTTCCGCCACACTGGTTCGGATTGAAAGTAATGCGACTCAACTGGCTCATGCCCGCACCTTACACAACCCTTTCCGCCTCGCAAGCCTCCATCCGTGGGGGCGCGGTGCTTCAGCCTGCGCCCGACGAGCCAACGCCACCGCCCCGACGCGGGCTGAAGCCTCGCGCTACTTCAACCCGTTCGCCTTCGGAACTCACGGCGGCACCTGCTCCGCTCAATCCGGCACCCAGCTCCCGTGTCTCGCCCGCGCCGCCTCGATCCGCTGGAGCCGCGACGCTTGATCCGCGTCGCCCGCTTCCGCCATTCCGGCCAGTGCCGCCAGCGCCGCGATGTCCTGACAGTATTGCTCGCACCGCAGCCGGTAGCCGCGACGATCCTTCGTGCAGACCAGCGTCTGCGGCGATCCTTTGCGCTCGGTCACATGCGTCATCTCCAGCCCGTGCTGCTCGATCATTCCGTGCAGGTGCTGCCGGCGATCCTGTCGGACGCGGAAGCGATGCACCTGTTCCGCCGGATTCAGCACGAACGCTTGCAACTCGCAACAATCAGCGCAGCGGCACGGAATCGTCACGTCCTGCCGCCAGTCCTTCGGCGGCTCCGGCGGAAATTCGCTGCGCCGCAGCAGAAACCCGGCACTCTGCGCCCACAGGTCCGCCACCGC
>CAMTVF010000084.1:0-12215 GCA_947085115.1 uncultured Opitutaceae bacterium
CGCCGAACTGCTCCAGCACCTCGGCCTGCACCTGCCCGCCGGCACTCGCGTGATCGAAAATGTAGTGGATAAAAACGCCCCCCAAAATCGCGCAAGTGCCTGTCATAGCGAACTTGAGTTTTTCAAACTGCGGAAGATGGGTTAGAGTCCGCCCCGTGGGCTCCGAAGTGGCCGGTTGGGCAGCTGTGCATTGCAAGTCCTGGCACGGGAACAGCGCCTGTTCAGAACCACGCCCGGCCGCCGATAACCACTGAAAGAATCGATGTTTCGCCACCGATCACTTTTGCCAAATCGGCCGAGTTGCCGAGCGCGCGGCGCCATGTCACGCCGACATAGGGGGCAAACTCGCGGCGAATTTCATAGCGCAGGCGCAGCCCGATCTCGACGTCGTTCACGCCGCTTCCGACGCCGAATTCCGATACACGTTGCAACGCGGCGTTCACATCCAGGCGTGGCTGGAGGATCAGTCGCTGCGTCAGCAGGGCGTCGTAGGTTGCGGTGAGCCTGGCGGAGACATCGCCGTCCTCGCTGACGAAGAGCGCGGGCTCGATCTCAAACCAATAGGGGGCCAGGCCGGTGAGACCGATGACGGCGAATGCCCGGTCGCGGTCGGGGCCGGGTCCCCAAGTGCGGTCGTAGCGAAGGCCGATCTGAAAATCCCAGAAGGGGGCGACGAGCCGGCTGTAAAGCGCCTGCACTTCGCCCTCCCCGGCCGAGGGACCTTGGGTCTGGTGGGTGCCTTCGGTTTTCCACCAGAATTTGTGGCGGTCGCCGCCATACCAGCCCTGCGCGTCCCAAAGGAACGTGTCGGGCGTGTCACCGGTGTTGAACTCGAGGCGGTCGATCAGGACGTAGTTGAAACGCATGCGATCATCGACCGGAGGCGCCCAGCCGAATAGCAGGTGCGGCGGCGTGCCGGTCGCCGGGACCGCGCCGCGCTCCGCAGGGGCGGTCGGTGTCGCCATGCCGGGCATCGTGTCGCCACCGTGACCGGCATGAAGCTGCGCGTGGGCGGTGGCGGCGGAGAGCAGCAATGCGAGGAATGCAAAGTGGGTGTGTTTCATGGCGGGCTTCCTCGCGTCAGCTCACGGACACGACCCGGAACATGCCGGCTTCCATGTGATAGAGGATGTGACAGTGCATGGCCCAGAAGCCGGGCGCGTCGGCGTTGATGTCGAGCGACAGCCGTTCGCCGGGTTTGACGCCGATGGTGTGTTTTTTGGGGCGGTAGGCGCCGGCTCCATTGTCGGGCTCGCTCCACATGCCGTGCAGATGCATGGGATGATCCATCATCGTGTCGTTGATGAAGGTGAGCCGCACGCGCTCCCCCAGCTTGAAAGCGATCGGTGCCGGGGCCTCCGAGAAAGTCTTGCCGTCCATCCCCCAGATGTAGCGTTCCATGTTTCCGGTGAGATGGAGTTCGATCTCGCGGTCGGGTGGGCGCACATCGGGCCGGGGGTGCAGGCTGCGCAGATCCGTGTAAACGAGCACGCGATGTCCGGCGTCCTCCAGGCCGGCGCCGGGTTCGTGCAACCGGCTGCGCGGCGACATGGCGACCATCGAGTTGCCCGCGCCATGCTTGTCCGGACCGTGGGTGACGGTTCCGGGCGAGGCCGCTGAAGGCATTTCCGTCGACGGCGTGCCGGGCATGTCCGGCATCGCGGCGCGCGCACCGCCATGGGCGGAATGATCCGCCGCCGCCGGCGCGGGAGCAGAGGCCGTGGTGTGGCCTGCATGAGCGTCTTTTTTCGAATTGCTCGTCTCCATGTCGGCCATGTCGCTGCCGCCGTGTTCCATGCCCATGTCGGCCATTGTGCGCAGGGGGCGTTTGCGACGGGGCGGGAGCGGCGCGGTCATGCCGGCGCGAGGCGCCAGCGTGCCGGCTGCGTAGCCGCTGCGGTCCATGGTTTCGGCGAAGAGGGTGAAGGCCCGGTCTTCCGTCGGGTTGATGATGACGTCGTAGGTTTCGGCGATGGCGATGCGGAACTCGTCCACTGTGACCGGCTGCACGTCGTTGCCGTCGGCCTGGACCACCGTCATCGGCAAACCGGGGATTCGCACATCGAAGTAGGTGGCGGCGGAGGCGTTGATGAAACGCAGCCGCACGCGTTCGCCAGGTTGAAAGAGTCCGGTCCAGTTTGCGGCGGGGGGCCGGCCGTTGATGAGATAGGTGAAGGTCGCGGCGGTGAGGTCCGAGATGTCGGTCGGGTCCATGCGCATCCGCGCCCACTCGCGGCGGGTGGCGAAGGCTTCCTTCCAACCGTCGCGCTGCGCGTCGCGGAAAAAATCGGGGACCGTGCGGCGCTGGTGGTTGTAGTAATTGCTCTGCTTCTTGAGGCGCGAGTAGATCAAGTGCGGGTCGGTGAAGGTCCAGTCGGACAGGATCACGATGTATTCGCGTTCGCAGGCGTAGGGCGCCGGTTCGACGGGATCGATGACCAGCGGCCCGAACACACCGAGCTGCTCCTGAAAACCGGAATGGCTGTGATACCAGTAGGTGCCGCTCTGCCTGATTGGAAAACGGCAGGCAAATGTCTCGCCCGGCTTGATTCCGCCGAAGCTCACGCCGGGCACGCCGTCCATGTCTGCCGGCAAGATCAGGCCGTGCCAGTGGATCGACGTATCCTCGGCGAGGTGGTTGGCCACACGGATCACCGCCTCTTCGCCCTCGCGGAAACGCAGCAGCGGGCCGGGCACGGTCCCGTTGATCGCGACGGCCGAGGCGGCGATTCCGCCGAGGTCGATGGTGGCGCGGCGGATGGCGAGGTCGATTTCCCTCACGGTCGGCGGCATGCTGGCCAGGGCGGGCATCGCCCCGTGTCCGGAGTGCGCGGATTGGCCGTAGGCGGGCGTCAGGCGGTTCAGCACCGCCAGCGCACCGGCGGCTGAAGCGGCCTTCAGAAAATTGCGGCGATCAAGGGAGAGGGAATTCACAATCCAAGACGGATTTGCTGCTGCGGTTGTTCCGGACTCAGGCAGTCGCAAAGCCAGGCATGAAGTTTGAGGAGACGGTCTCTTTGATGGGCGCCAAGGGGAGATGGACCGGCGCGGAGGAACACGGCATCGGCGCTGAGCGTGATCGGAAATTTGATTCTAAATAGGTTCATGACTACGGAGGCAGGGTGGTCAGGAAGCAACGGGCGCGTTTGCCGACGGCTCCATTGCCGCGGGCACGAGGCGGGCGACGGTCTTGCCGGCGAATTTCCAGAAGACCAGCGGGGTGACGATGAGGTCGAGGAGCGTGCTGGAGAAGATGCCGCTGAAGATCACGACGGCGACCGGGTGAAGAATCTCGCGCCCCGGCTGGCCGGCGGCGAGCACGAGCGGCACAAGGGCGAGCCCGGCGGTGAGCGCGGTCATGAGCACGGGCACGAGCCGCTCCTGGGTGCCGCGGACGATCATCTTGATGTCGAACTTCTCGCCCTCGTGCTGCATCAGGTGCAGGTAGTGCGAGATCATCATGATGCCGTTGCGGGCGGCGATGCCGGTGAGGGTGATGAACCCGACCAGAGTCGCGATGGAGAACACACCGCCCGAGAGCCACACGCCCACCACGGAGCCGATGAAGGCGAACGGGATGTTGAGCATGATCTGCGCTGCGAACATCGCGCTGCGAAAGTGCGCGTAGAGGACCAGGAACATCCCGGCCACCGAGAACACGCTCAGGAACGCGATCAAACGCGCGGCGTTGGCCTGGCTCTCGAACTGACCGCCATAGGTCAGGTAGTAACCGGCGGGCAGCGCCAGCCTCCGGTCCGCCGCCTGCTGGATATCGCCCACGACGGCGACCAGGTCGCGCCCGGAGACGTTGGCCTGGACCACGATCCGCCGCTGCACGCCTTCGCGCATGATGATGTTGGGACCCTTGGCTTCTTCGATCTGCGCGAGCAGGCCCAAGGGCACGAGACCGCCGGTCGTGGTGTCGACGGGGATCGCCGCGATCGCCTCCGGCGAGTTGCGCGCCTCGTCGGCAAGGCGGAGAACGACATCGAAGGTCTTCTGGCCTTCGAGGATCTGGGAGACGGTCTTGCCCTGCAGGGCGAGTTCGCTCAGGTCCGCGACCTCGCCGATCATCACGCCGTATTTGGCCGCCTGGTCGCGGTCGAAGCGGATATGAGTTTGCGGCACGAGCACCTGTTGCTCGACCTGCAAATCGACGACACCGGGAATCGCCGCCATGAGAACGCGCAACTCCTCGGCCTTGGTTCTCAACGTGGTCAGGTCGTCGCCGAAGATCTTGATCGCGACCTGGGCGCGCACGCCGGAAAGCAGGTGGTCGATGCGGTGCGAGATGGGCTGGCCGATGTTGATGCCGATGCCTGGGATCGCATCGAGCCGTCCGCGGATGTCGTTGAGGATGTCCTCGCGCCTGCGGGCGGACTCCCGCAACTCGACCTCGATCTCCGAGGAGTGGACGCCCTCGGCGTGGTCGTCGAGCTCGGCGCGGCCCGTGCGGCGGCCGGTCTGGCGGACTTCCGGAACCGCCTTGACGAGTTTCTCGGCCAGCGTGCCGATCCGGTTTGATTCCGCGAGCGAAGTGCCCGGCAAGGTGACGAGATTGATGGTCACGCTGCCTTCGTTGAAGGGCGGAAGAAACTCGCGGCCGAAGAACGGCGCCTTTGCCAGGGCCGCGATCAGCAGCAGGCCGACCACGCTGAAGACGAGCCAGGACTTCGGAAACGCCCAGGCGAGCAGCCGGGCCTCGGCCGCCTTGATCTGGCGCACGAGCCATCCGTCCGCTTCATCGGCCATCCGCTTCATCTGCGGGAGCAGGTAGGAGGCAAGCGCGGGCGTGACCGTGAGCGACACAAACAGCGACGCGACGATCGAGACGATGTAGGCGATGCCGAGCGGAGCGAAGATCCGGCCCTCGATGCCGCCCAGGGCGAAGAGAGGAATGAACACGAGCACCACGATGACGGTGGCGAACACGATGGAGTTCCGCACCTCGCTCGACGCACGGAAAACCACCTCGAGCGCCGGCTCGGGGTCGGGCTTGTGGCGGTTCTCGCGCAGCCGCCGGAAGACATTTTCCACATCGACAATGGCGTCGTCCACCAGTTCGCCGATGGCGACGGCAAGCCCGCCGAGCGTCATGGTGTTGATGGAGAGGCCGAAGTAGTGGAACACGATGGCCGTCACGAGAATCGAGATCGGGATCGCGGTCAGGGTGATGAAGGTCGTGCGGAAATTGAGCAGGAAGACGAAGAGCACGATGACGACGAGGATGGAGCCGTCGCGCAGGGCCTCCTCGACGTTGCGGATGGCGTTTTCGATGAACTGGCTCTGGCGGAAGATCTCGCCGTGGATGGTCACGCCCTTGGGGAGGGTCTGCTGGATCGCGGCGAGTTCGGCCTCGATCTTTCTGGTGAGCTGAACCGTGTCGGCGCCGGGTTGTTTTTGAATCGAAAGAATCACGGCGGGGCCGGCGTCCACACCGGCGTCGCCGCGCTTGGCGAGCGGACCGCCGAGGCGCACCTCGGCCACTTGCCTGAGCGGAAGAGGCGGCGCGCCATGGGGGGTGCCGGGCACGATGGCGTTGGCCAGGTCGTCGAGGCCGGTGATGCGGCCGATATTGCGCACGAGGCTTTCCTCGTAGTCCCGGAGGATGAAGCCGCCTGTGGAGTTCACGTTGGAGTTGGCGACCGCCTCCTCGACATGGTGCAGCGTGACTCCGTGGGCGCGGAGTTTCTCGGGCGAGGCGAGCACCTGGTATTGCTTCACGTCGCCGCCGATCACGGTGATCTGTGAGATGCCGGGGACGGAGAGCAGGCGCTGCCGGATGCTCCAGTCGGCGAGCGAGCGCAGCTCCATGCTGTCGACCCCGGGCGTGTCGCTGGTGAGCCCGACCAGCATGATCTCACCCATGATCGAGGAGATGGGGCCGAGCACGGGGCGGGCGCTGGCGGGCAGCCGTTGCGTGACCTGTTGCAGCTTCTCGGTGACGATCTGCCGCGCGAGATAGACGTCCTGCTTCCAGTCGAACTCCACCCAAACGATGGAGAGGCCGATGGTCGAGGCGGAGCGCACGCGCTGGACGCCGGTCGCGCCGTTCATGGCCGACTCGATCTGGAAAGTGACAAGCGACTCGACCTCCTCGGGTGCCAGGCCTTCCGCCTCGGTGAAGAGGGTGACCGTCGGCCGGTTGAGGTCGGGAAAGACATCCACCGGCAGCTTGGTGAGAATGTAGCCGCCGTAGGCGACGATGAGCGCGGCAAACGCGACGACAAAGAGCCGGTTGCGCAGTGAAAAGCGGATGATGGCGTCGAACATGGCGAAGGGCGGGCGGCCTAGTGTTTGTGCATCGACCCGTCGGCGTGCGCATGCGCGCCGTCTTCGGGAGCTGCGGCTTCTCCGGCCTTCCTCGTGCCGGCGAACTGGAGCTGATAGTTGCCGCGCACGACGACCTTGTCGCCGGGCAGCACGCCTTCCAGCACTTCGACGCGATCCGCCAGGCGCAGTCCGGCACTGACCGGGCGTCGCTCAAACGTGTTTTCCTCCGTCTCGACAAAGACGAAGAGGTTGCCGATGCCGCCCAGCACCGCGCGGACCGGCACGCTGACGCCCATGGTCTCCTCTCCGACGCCCACAAACATCGAGCCCTGGAGATTCGGTTTCAGCCGGAGGCCGGGATTGTCCAGCAGCGCGTAGATTTCGAAGGTGCGCGTCTCGGGATCGAGCGCCGGGGCGGTGCGTTCGACCGCGCCGGTCAGCGTCTGTCCGCGGAAGAAGTCCAGTTGCACCGTCACCGGCGTGCCCTCGCGCACGGCGGAAAGATCGGCGTTTTCGTAGGCGATGCCGCGCACCAGCACCTGGCGGAGATCGGCCAGTTCCATCAGCACCGTCCCGGGGGTGAAGGGCAGCCCAATGGACGTATTCTGGGCCATGACCACGCCCTCGAGCGGGGCTCTCAACACGACCGGTGGCGTATCAATGGTCAACGGCGCGATCTTCAGCAAAGGGTCGTCCTTTTTCACGGACTGGCCGAGGCGCACATGGATTTCCGTGATCTGGCCCTCGATCCGGGCCGAGATGCGTGCCGTTCTTTCCGGGATCGTTTGCACCCGGGCGAGGAGGGCGGTGGTTTTCTGCAACGGACCGATCCCGGCCTCGAGCACCTCGATGCCGAGGTTCTGCCGGGCCAGTGCGGTCAGGACAACCGGACCGGCGGCCGCGGCTGCGTCGCCCACCTTGGGGCCATGGTCTTCGCCTTCATGGGCGGAGAGGCTTGTTGCCATGAACATCAGGGCCAGAAGAGCGTGCGGAACACGATGCAACGGGAAGTGCGGGGAGGAGCGGGCGGGCATGGGCGAGGTGGTTGTCCGTGTTTAACGAGGAAACCCCCGCAACCCCTCACCAAGGATGAATGAGAATTGGTTGAGGGATACGGCGCGCGGTTTCGTTTCACCTCCAGCAACCCGCTTCCTTATCTCCATGAAACACACCTCCATCCTCCTGCAATCCCGCTTCCTGCTGGCCGGGGCTTTGCTTGCCCTTGCGCCGGCCGGTCTCCTCGCTCACGACGAAAAGCCCAAGGCCGCCGCCCACGGCAGCCATGAGCATGGCTCCAAGGCCGGCTCCGGCACAGCCGCAGGGGCTTGGGCCACGATCAGCCAGGCCGCCACCAAGCTCGAATCCCTGATCGGGGCCAAACAACTCGACGGCGTGCATGATCAGACGGACGTGCTGCTCGGTGCGTTCAAGACGATGCCGGAAGAGTTCACGAGCCTTGGAGCCGACAAGAAGAAGCGGCTTGAGGCGGCGATCCGCCAGGCGAGCGCCATTGCGGACAGCCTCCATGAGGCGGCGGACGGTGCGGAGCAGATGAAGGCCGAGGCCGAACTGAAAAAACTGAAGGCCGCGCTCAAGTTGGTCGAAGCGCAGTTGCCCCCTGAGGCAATCCGGCCGGCGGGCGATCACGCTGAGCGCCCGACTGATGATGCGGCCGTGATCAAGGCCGTATTGGCTGCGTATAAGGCCGGGCTCGAAAAGTTGGATGTATCCGATCTGCCCTCCCTCTTCACGGCCGATTCCCAGATATTCGAATCCGGCGGAGTCGAGGGAACATTCGCCAACTACCTCGAACACCACATCGGACCCGAGTTGGACCATTTCGCCGAGTTTTCCTTCCGTGACTACACCGTGGACGTGCGGATCGAACTGCCGTTCGCCTTCGCGACGGAGACCTACATCTACAAGATCGTGCTCAAGGAGGACGGCCGCGTGATCGAGAAAAAAGGCGTCGCCACCAGCATCCTCAGGAAGACGACCGATGGCTGGAAGATCATCCAGACTCATGGCTCTTCGCGCAATCTGCCCAAGAAAAGCTGAACGCGGCATGACAACCCGTTACATCCCCGCGCTCTCCTATTCGTGGCTCACGCGATGGTATGACCTGACCGTCAGGTGGACGACGCGGGAGCGCGAATTCCGCGCGGCCCTGATTGCGCAGGCGGCGGTTTGTCCGGCCCAACGCGTCTTGGATGTGGGTTGCGGCAGTGGCACCCTGACGCTGGCGCTCAAGCGCTTCGAGCCCCTCGCCAATGTTACCGGAGTGGATGGAGATCCCTCAATTCTTGAGCTTGCCCGGCGCAAGACTGCGACTGTGAACCTGATCGTCGATTGGGTGGAAGGGCGGGTTGACGCCCTTCCGTTTCCGGACGCTTCATTCGACTGCGTTGTGAGCAGCTTGGTTTTTCATCACCTCGATCGCCCCACCAAGGCCGCGGCGCTGCGCGAGATACGGCGGGTGCTCGTTCCCGGAGGCAAATTCCATCTCGCGGATTGGGGGCGTGCCTCGAATTTCATCATGCGCGCGGCATTCCTCACCGTCCAATTGCTGGACGGTTTTGAAACCACGCGCGATAACGTCCGCGGCGATCTGCCGGTGCTCCTGCGCGAAGCCGGACTCGAGGCCGTGGAGGAAACCGATCGCTTTGCCACCCCATGCGGAACTCTCGCGCTCTACCGCGCAACGAGTCGCTAATTCTTCTCCCATGAAAAACAAACACGACCGTCTCGCCGCGGGTATTCTCGCGTTGTTTCTGAGCACCGTGGCATTTGCCCACGACAGCAAGGCCCCGCTCACGGAGGCCCGGCAACTTTTCCTCTATCAATATGAAGTGGTGCGCGCCGCGCTGGCCTCCGATGATTTGGCCGCCGCCCAAAAGGCCGCACGGGAAATTTCCAACGACGAAAACGCCGGCAATCTCGCCAAGGCAGCCACGCTCGCCGACGCCCGCGAGGCCTTCAAGAAACTCAGCACGCGGGCGCTGCGCCTTGTCAAGCATCAGGACGGCTTCTTCATCGCCCATTGTCCGATGGCCAAGGGCGGCGGTGGCGACTGGGTGCAGGTCACCGGCAAGGTCAACAATCCGTTTTTCGGCAAGTCGATGCTCACCTGCGGCTCCATCAAGGCGACCAAGGGCGAACCCCGGCAGAGTCAGGGCAAACATCACTGACCGGGGAATCCGGTCCGCCGCGCGGCTTTCCTCCCACCATGGCTACTCTCCGACGTATTTTCTTCACCGGTTTGTCCGCGCTGCTGCTGACGCTGGCAGCCGAGGCGCAGGAGCCGCTGACCCTCGATGCCGCATGGCGGCGGGTGCTCGCGGCTTCGCCAGGCGTCGCGGCGTTGGCCGAGGAACGCGAAGCCGTGGCGGGCGAGGCCGATCAGGCATCGCTCCAGTCCAACCCGGAGTTCTCCACGGATGTTGAGAACGTGATCGGCACGCGACCCTATCAAGGGGTGCGGGGGGCGGAGGTGACGGTGCAGCTCAAGCAGACCTATGTGCGCGCCGCCAAGAGGAAGATTCGCGGCCGGTTTGCCGGGAGCGCGCTGCCGGTGGCGGAGGCGGAGCTGGCGATCAAGCTCGCGGACCTCCGACAGCAGGCCGCCGCCGCCTTCACCTCGGTGCTGATTGCCCAGGAGCAGGTGAATCTCCGCCGCGATGCCGCGGAGCTGGCCCGGCGCACCCTGGATACGGTGCGGCGGCAGCACGAGGCCGGCCAGGCCAGTGGCATTGATCTGGCCCGCGCCAGCGTGGAACTGAGCTCCGCCCAAGTCGCGTTTGAGACCGCCACGACGGCCCTGACTCTGGCACGGCGCACCCTGGCCGCCCAGTGGGGCGGGGCGGAAGCCGACTTCCCCAGTGTCGCCGGCGAACTCGAAGTTGCCGGGACCCTGGCTGACTTTGGAAACCTCGCGGCAAAAATCGAGGGCACGCCTGATCTGCAGCTTCTGGCCGTCGAATCCAAGCGGCGCGAACTTGCCGTGGCCTACGAGAAGTCAGTCGCCACGCGCGATGTCACGGTCGGTGGCGGCGTGCGCTATTTCCGGGACGGCGATGATGCCGCCTTCGTTTTGGGAGTGAGCGTGCCGCTCCTTGTGCACGACCGGAACCAGGGTGCCATCCGGGCCGCCCGGGCGCGCCTGCGGCAGGTGCCGCACCAGGCGAACAGCGTCCGGCTCGCCCTGCGCGCCGAACTTGCGGCCCGCTATGCGGAACTGGTCACGGCCCGGCGCGAAGCGACCGCGCTGTCACGGGAGGTGTTGCCCTCCGCCGCCGAAGTGGTGCGCCAGAACGAGGCCGCCCTGGCCCAGGGTCGCACCTCGCTGCTCCCGGTGCTTGAGGCCCAGCGCAACTTGCTTGAGGCCCGCGAGCGCCGGCTCGACGCCATCAGCCGCTATCTCCAAGCTCAAGTCGCGTTGGAAAGGCTGACGCAGCCGCCCGAACCGCTTCCGACCCCGACGTCATGAAACCCGAAATCGATCTCTGCCTCGAACAACTCAGGCGCGAACCACCGCCTGCCGTCGGCGCCGGCTTCGAGGCCGGAGTCTGGCGACTGATCACGCAACGGCGGGAGAGCATCCAGTCTCCGTGGTGGACTTGCTGGCAGAATCCACGGCTTGCCTTTGCTTCCGCAGCGGCGGCGGCCGTGATCGGCCTGGGCACGGCTTGGATGCTGCCCGCGCCCCGGCTTGATGATCGCGCCGCGCTCGGGCTGGATGCCTTCGCCGCCAACGCGCCGCACCTGCCGTCAACCCTCATCGCACGCCGCTGATGAGCCCGCGCATCAAGCTCGTCGCATTCCTCGCCCTTGTCGCGGCGGTCGCCGCGCTCTCGACTTGGGCGACCGAGATCTGGCTGCGCCACACCCGTGCGCCCGAGGACGCCCATGCGTGGATTCACCGCCAGCTCGGCATCACGCCCGGGCAGGATCGGGCCATCGAGGCGACCGAGCGCCGTTTTGCGGAAAAACGGCGCGACCTCGTCGAGCGCATCCGCCTTGCCAACATGGAGCTCGGCCAGGCGATGCTGGAGACCAAGGGCCCGTCACCCAGGGTGGCGGAGGCGATCAGGAAGATCCACGAGGCGCAGTCCGAGTTGCAGCAGGTGACGATTGATCATGTATTCGAGATGCGCGCGGCGTTGCGTCCGGACCAATACGAAAAACTGCTCAATCTTACCGCCAACGCGCTTTACGGCAACCCGCACTGAGTGGCTCCGGTCATGGCGGACGATCCTGACCTCGATCTGGTGCGGGCCCTCCAAGGCGGCGAGGACCTTGCGCTGAACGCCCTGATGGCCCGCCACAAGGAGCCGCTGTTCAGGTTTCTGTTCCGCTGCACGCGCAACGAAACCGTCGCGCGCGACCTGGCGCAGGAGGCGTTCGTGCGCGCCTATTTCAATATCAGTTCGTTCAAGCCGAAGGCCAAATTTACCACCTGGCTTTTCCAGATCGCGCTGAACCTCTGTCGCGATCACGCGCGGAGCAGGCATCACAAGCGGTCGTTCCTTCACGCATCGTTGTCAGACCGTGACGGCAGTGGCGTTCCTGAACCCGCCGATGCTTCGCCCGATCCGCGGCAACGTGCCGCGGGCGCCGACCAGTTGGCCCTGGCCTTGCGGGCCATTGAAAACCTGCCGCACGGCCTGCGCGCCGCGCTGATTCTGGGCGTGATCGAGGAGCGCGCACAGCAGGAAGTCGCCGAAATCCTCGGAGTATCCGTGAAGGCTGTCGAAACGCGCATTTATCGTGCGCGGCGGATGCTGCGGCAGGCGATCGGTTAGCCCGACTTCCGCTACTGGGAGCGGAAAACCACTTTTTTGAGGGGGTTTGTCGCGCAAGTGGCTGATCCGCCGCGATCGATTTTTCAAAAGGGCGTGTAGTCCCGACCAACCCCCTTTCGTTGATGTGCGTTTTGAGGTAAA
>CAMTVF010000085.1:0-24755 GCA_947085115.1 uncultured Opitutaceae bacterium
CACCCCAGCAGCAGGTCGCGCCGCCAGGATCTCCGCGGACGCTTCCTGGCAATACCCGGTCAGGCTCACTGTCATGATTGCGCTGTTTCCCAGATCGCTTGTAACCTATTAGGTTACAAACGGAGTCGCCGCTCTCTCACGAGGAACAGCACATAGTAATACTAGTCCGGGGACTTCGCCCTTGCTCAGGCGCTCTCCGGGGAAAATCCCCGGCAGGTGGAGCGGGTTGACCCCAACACGCTTTTCCAGAGCGAACCCAACGCGTTGAGGTCAACGCGTTCCACCCCAAACCCAACGCAGCCCACCCCAAACCCGACGCGTGTGCTCCCCGGACCTCCCAACCTGACCCGCTCCCTGATGTGGGTGTCAGCAGCGAAGCACTTTGCCGGCAAGTGCGACGTTGCGCCAGCGCCTCCCCCCCTGCCAGCATTCCAGCCATGACCCTCGCCGACCTCGGCTGGAATGACTCCCTCGCCACAGCCTTCGCGCCCTATGCGGCCGAGGGACTGCAGCCCGCGCGCGTGACGCTCCAGCTCAAGGGATTTTGGGAAGTGACGACGCCCGACACGGCGCGCCTCGCCGATTGCACCGGCAATTTTCTCAACGAAACCAATTATCTCTCTGACATGCCGGCGGTCGGCGATTGGGTCGCGATCGCCCCCCTGCCCGGCGACGAAACCCGCGCGCAGATCCATGCCGTGCTGCCGCGGCGCACCAAGTTCTCCCGCAAGGCGGCGGGCGAACAGGACGTCGAGCAGATCGTCGCGGCCAACATCGACACCGTGTTCCTCGTCAGTTCGCTCGACGGCAATTTCAACCTGCGCCGGATCGAGCGCTACCTCTCCGCCGCACGCTCCAGCGGGGCCCAGCCGGTCGTGGTGCTCAACAAATCCGATCTGACGCCGACCGAAGCCGCCGACCGCCGCGCCGAGGTCGAGGCCATCGCCCGCGACGTGCCCGTCGTCGTCACCAGCGCACTCAGGCGCGGCGGCCTCAAGGCCCTGCAGCCTTGGTTGCTCCCTCACACCACCGTGGCGTTTCTCGGTTCATCCGGTGTCGGCAAATCCACCTTGATCAACGAAATCGTGGGCGAGGACGTGCTCTTCACGCAGGAAGTGCGCAACATCGACGGCAAAGGCCGGCACACCACCACCCAGCGCGAACTCATCCTCTCCCCCGAGGGCGTGCTCATCATCGACACGCCGGGCATGCGCGAATTGCAGCCCTGGCAGGCCGACGAGGCGGTGAACGACGTCTTTGCCGACATCAAGGAACTGACGCTGCGCTGCAAATTCACCAACTGCTCCCACACCACCGAGCCCGGTTGCGTCGTCGTCTCAGCGCTACAGGATGGCTCGCTCGAGCTGCCGCGCTGGAACAGTTACCAACGCCTCTTGCGCGAGACGGCCTTCGAGCTGCGCCGCACCGACCGCCGCGCCTCTCAACGCGGCAAGTCGGAATCGAAGAAACAAACCAAGCAACTCCGCCAGCGCGTGCACGAGAAACGCAGCGACGACTGAGGTGTATCCATGCGACAGGAGGTCACCACGAAACATCAAACACACGAAAGCGGACATGCGGGTGGGGCGTGTTGACCCCAACACGCTTTGCGAAGCGGACCCGACGCGTTGAGGTCAACGCGTTCCACCTCGAACCACAAAACCATTTCGCGTGACTCGTATTTCGTGGGTAATTCCGGCTGAGGCGCTACGGCTGAGGCGCTCCCGATCGGCGAGCGCCAACCCTGCGTCGTGACTCGCGCCCTGTTGGGGCAACACCACGATGCGGGTTTAAATTGTCATCGTGTCCGTCATTGATCGACGCGCCGGGCGTGCAACGACTGCACAGGGTGACATTTCCAATGAGGCAACGCGCGGGTGCAAAAAAGCCGGGGCAGACCCGGCGATTGCAGCTGGAAACCGAGGCGGCGGCGACTCAGTCGGCGCGCGCCTTGCGGTAGGAGGCGTCGAGCTTGTCCCAGGCAAGGATCACGTTCTGCTTGGCGGCGTCCCAAGTGTCGGCCGTGGCCGTGCCCAAGGCGGAGAGCTTCTCCTTGTAGTCGGCCTCGGAGTCTTTCAGCTCGGCCATCGCGGCACGACGGCTGGCGCTGGCCTTCGCCTCGGAATAACTGGCGCGCAGTTCGCTCACCTTGACCTCCATCCGGGCGGACAGGGCCTTGGCCTGCTTGCTGAAGTCATCCTTCTTGTCGAAGGTGAAGCCCTTCACATCGGCCCACGCGTCGGTGATCGCTTCCTTGGTGGCATGCGCCGCATCCTGCACCGCGACCTTGGTGTCGTGGGCGGCTTCCTTGACCGTAGTCTTGGCGTCGGCCCGGTCGGCCTTGGTGCAGCCGGCGAACACGAGGGCGGTGCAGCCCAGCGCGAGAGTGAGGAGGGAGGGGATCTTGTTTTTCATGGTGTATTGGCAAAAGGGATGGGACCGTCGCGGGGGCATGGAACCGGAGCGGTCAGGCCCCATGCGTCACCACAGTAACCCATGACCCGAAAGCATTCAATGGGGTGAAATACTGCCGGTCCCCGGACTTTCACTTCTGCCGGAAGACCGGTCACAAGTGGGTAGTATCCGTCAAGTTTCGCACATTTGATGTTGGGTTTGGGATTGATGGCAATGGCGAACCCACCCGGCCTCGCGCGCCTGAAGCTCTTCGATTTTGACGCCGAGCGGGGGACGCTCTTCGTCCGCCAGGGCAAAGGGAAAAATGACCGGATGATCCCGATTGGCGCGCGCCATCGGCTGGGTGCGCCGCTACCTCGACGACGCGCGGCCGAGCTGGCCGACGACGAAGCCGGGCTTGCGGACGAGGAGGGGTCCTAGTAAAGTGCGCCCATGACAACGGAAATCATTTTTGAGGTGCGGGAGGAAGAAACCGATGGCGGTTACACGGCCTCGGCGCTGGGGCACGACATCTTCACCGAAGGCAACACACCGGAGGAGTTGCGGACCAACGTGCGCGGTGCGGTGCAGTGTCATTTTGGCGATGGGGTGCCCGGCCCGCTGCCCCAGGTGATCCGGCTGCACTTCGTGCGTGACGAAGTTTTTGCGACGTGAAAATCCCGCGTGATCTGAGCGACTCCAGTCTGGTCGCGGCGCTGCGTGCGCTTGGTTATGAGCGGGTGCGGCAGGACGGTTCGCACATTCGGCTGACAACCCAGCAAGGCGGCCAGCACCATGTCACGGTGCCCAATCACAGCGCTGCCCGGACGCAGCCGGGGCGTGTTGGAGGCGCGGCTGGCTCCATGCAAGAAACGCTGAGGCCTACGCCGGACCAATGGGGGCAGCACGCGGTTGCACCACGGTCCCTCCCCCGGCGTTGACGGCCCGCCTGCACGACGTATCTTTCCCGCATGTTCACGATCATAGGCGCCGATGGAAAAGAATACGGGCCGGTTTCCGCCGAACAACTTCGCGAGTGGATTGCCAGCGGTCGGGCCAACGCCCAGACGCAGGGTCGTCGCAAGGGCGAGTCGGCTTGGAGCACGCTGGGTTCGTTACCCGAGTTCGCGGCGGCGTTCGCATCGCCACCGCCGCACGCGGAGTCCCAGACGGGCAACGGCGCCTCGGTCGATCCTCGCGCCTATGCGGACGCGTTGCTCGCTCGAAACCTGAAGCTCGACATCGGCGCGGCGCTGAGCCGCTCGTGGGAACTGTTGCTGGCGAATTTCTGGCCGCTGGTCGGCGCGACCCTCGTGATGACGCTGATCGTCGTGGCCGTGAATTTCATCCCCATCGTCGGCATGCTGCTCAACGGAATCTTTGTGGGCGGACTCCAGTATTACTACCTCAAGCGCCTGCGCGGCCAGCCGGCCGGGATTGGCGATTGTTTCGTCGGCTTTCAGGTTCTGACCCCCGCGCTCATCATCGCCAGCCTGCTGGTGTCGGTGTTCACCGTCGTCGGTTTGTTTTTCCTCATCCTGCCCGGCATTTACCTGGCGGTGGCGTATCTCTTCACCTTCCTGCTGGTCATCGACCACCGGCTGGAATTCTGGTCGGCGATGGAAGTCAGCCGCCGCGTGATCACGAGGAACTGGTTCTGGATGTTCCTGCTCGTGATCGTCGGTGCGCTCCTCTCCTGTCTCGGTCTCGTGCTGCTGATTGTCGGCCTCTTTCTTACGCTCCCGCTTTATTACGGGATGCTGGTCGCCGCCTACGAACAGCTCGTCGGCCCGGCGGCGAAATAAATTCAGGATTCTGCCGTGTCCGCCGAGGAGGTGTCGGCGGGACGCCGACCCCGGCAAGCAATACCGCCAAGGGTAGGACGTGCCTGCCGGGCGCGCCCCTACACGCCATTCAACGACCCCTGCGCCCTCTGTGACTCAGTGGTTCAATTCCAACTGCTGAATCGAGGCTGACTCCACTTTCAGTTACGCCCTATTCCAGAGGCGCAAAAAAAATGACCGTTGCCGGGCACCCTCTGCTCCGCCAAACATCCCGAGCCATGCCCCTTTCCCTGCGCCTACCCCTATTCGCGGCGGCCCTGTGCTGCGCCGCCTTGCTGGCTTCCGCCAAGACCCTCATTCACGCTGGCAAACTCATCGACGGTCGCTCGGACAACGTCCGGTCCGCCGTGACCGTTGCCGTCGATGGCGAACGCATCATCGGTGTGACCGACGGCTACACCGCGCCTGCTCCCGGAGATGTCGTCGTCGATCTCAAGCACGCCACGCTGATGCCGGGACTCATGGACATGCATGTCCATCTGACTCTCGAAAATTCGGCGACCTATGATTATGAGCGCGCCACCATGAATTCTCCGGACATGGCCTATCGTTCGACCGCCTTTGCGCACCGGACGCTGATGGCGGGCTTTACCACGGTGCGCGATGCCGGAGAAATCGGCGTGTTCAATCTCACACCGGCTCTCCGCAACGCCATCGCCAAAGGCTGGGTTGTTGGTCCACGCGTCTACGCCGCCGGGCGCATCATCAGCACCACGGGTGGTCACGGCGATCCCACCAACGGATTCCGCCGGGATTTCCAAGGCGATCCGGGTCCGCTGGAGGGCGTGATCAATGGTGCCGACGAGGCGCGCAAGGCCGTCCGCCAACGTTACAAGGACGGGGCCGATCTCATCAAGATCACCTCCACCGGCGGTGTGCTCTCCCTTGCAGTCAGCGGCCAGAATGCGCAGTTCACCGAGGAGGAGATGCGCGCGGTCATCACGACGGCGCGTGACTATGGCATGAAGGTGGCGGCCCACGCCCACGGGACCGAGGGCATGAAGCGCGCCGTGCAGCTCGGCGTGGACTCGATCGAGCACGGCACGTTCATGACGGATGAGGTGATCGCGCTGATGAAAGAGCACGGCACCTATCTCGTGCCGACGCTCAGCGCCGGCCGGTTCATATTGGAAAAGGCGAAAATCCCCGGATACCTGCCCGCCGTCGTCGTCCCGAAGGCCCTCGCCACCGGTGCGGCCATGACCGCCACCTTCACCCGCGCCTATCAGGCCGGCGTAAAAATCGCTTTCGGCACCGATCAAGGCGTCGCTCCGCACGGCGACAACGCCAAGGAATTCATCTACATGGTCGAGGCCGGCATGCCCCCGATGAAAGCCATCCAATCCGCCACGCTCGAAGGCGCCAGACTGCTCGGCGTGGAAAAAGACCTCGGCACCGTCGAGTCCGGCAAGTTCGCTGACCTCGTCGCAGTGCCGGGTGATCCCCTCACCGACATCACGCTCATGACGAATGTCAGCTTCGTGATGAAGGCTGGCCGGATCTACAAACAGTAGGCCTGAATTCCGCAAACCAATCCCGTCACAGAGCACGGAGCCAAGGGGAGGGAACCGAGGCCGGTGGATTCCCACAAAAGACACGAATCACACGTGAAGATTAAACCGACCGCAGTTGTCAGTTCTCGGTAAAACTCCCCGCCCCTCGCCGCGGGTGTCGTAGTGCGCCCTACCCTTGGCCTCTGTGTTCTCCGTGTCTCCGTGGTTTAACTGCTCCATTTAGGCTCAGATGAACCGGTCGGCGAGCTGCTGCTGGCTGATGTAGCGCTGCAGGTTGTCGGTGAAGTGGCGCACAAGGCTTTCGTCCTGCCCCCGATGGCCGCCGGCCAGATGGGGTGTGATCTGGCAATTCGGCGCCGACCAGAGCGGATGCTCCGGCGGCAAGGGTTCCGGGTCGAGCGCGTCGAGATACGCCCCGCCGACTTGTCCGCTCTGCAAGGCCTTCAGGAGCGCGGGGTGATCGACGGTTGCACCGCGACCGATGTTATAAAAATAGGCGCCACGTCGCATCCGGGCAAAAAAAGCTTCGTTGCAAAAACGCTGCGTCGATCCGCCCTCGGGCAGACAATTCACCACGTGATCCGCCAGCGGAAGAACCGAAGCCAGCTCGGAACCAGTCACGATTTCGACTTCTTCGTCACCGCGCGCCTCGCGCCGCACCCCGATGAAGCGACAGCCAAAGGGCGCGAGCAACTGGGCGAGCCGCTGACCGATCGCACCGTAGCCGAGCACCACGACCGTCTTGTGACTCAATGTTTCGATCGAGTAGCGTCCCGGCCCATAATTCCATTCGCGGGGACCCGCCTGGTTCAGGATGTAGCGCGGCAATTCGCGCGTGAAACCCATGATCATGGCCAGCACATGCTCCGCACACGGCCCGGCGAAGACACCGGAGGCATTCGTGACGACCGTGCCCCGCATGGTCATCGTCAATCGGAACATCTCGCTGTCGTAGCGCGTATAGCCCGCAGTGGAGAGGGCGACCCAACGCAACCTGGAGTGGCGCACGACGTCACCGGGATCGGGCTGTCCATAGGCGATATCCGCTTCTGCGATTGACGGGTCGGATTGGCCCTGCGTCAGCACGGAGCGGGAAGACTGGCTGGCTTGGATCACCCGGCAACCCATGCGCGCAAGACTGTCGTAGAACAATTCACGCGCGCCCGCGTGGAGTTCGTGGTTGGTCCAGACCGTGAGACTCATGCCGCCACTCTCGCCGTGCCCGCCGCGCCGCCGCAAACTAAAAGGGGGAGCGGGCTGACACTCAACCCGCTTTCGGGAAAGAACGCGTTGAGGTCAACGCGTTCCACCCGAGAGCGGTTTCAGGCCGTTACCAGATCTTGGCGCGGTCCTCGTGCTTCCGCCACATCGGGTCGCCTTCCTTGATGCCGAAGGCGTCGAAGAATGGCTGGAAGTTCACCAGCGGCCCGACGGCGCGGAACTGGCCCGGCGCGTGCGGTCCGACCATCACCTGGCGGCGCATGGCGTCTTCGCGATACGCGGTGCGCCAGCCCTGCGCCCAAGAGATGAAGAAGCGTTGCTCCGCGGTGAAGCCGTCGATCGCGGCGGGCGCCGGCTTGCCGGCGAGCGAACGTTGAAACGCCTCAAACGCGATGGAGACGCCCCCGAGGTCGGCAATGTTCTCACCGAGCGAGAGCGCCCCGTTCACCTTCAGGCCGGGCAGCGCCTCGTAACTGCTGTATTGGTCGATCAGCTTCTGGGCGCGCGCCTGGAACTGCGCGGCATCCTCGGCGGTCCACCAGTCGGTGAGATTGCCCTCGGCGTCGTAACGCCGACCCTGGTCGTCGAAGCCGTGCGTGATCTCGTGTCCGATCACGCCGCCGATCATGCCGTAGTTGACGGCATCATCCTTGGTGAAATCGAAGAAAGGCGGCTGCAAGATGCCGGCTGGAAACACGATCTGGTTCGCCGTGGGCTGGAAGTAGGCGTTCACGGTCGGGGGTGTCATGCCCCACTCGGATTTGTCAACCGGCAGGCCGAGCTTGTTGTTGTTGCGCTGCACCTCGAACTGCACGGCGGCGCGCAGGTTGGCAAAATAGGAATCGCGGGTGATGCTCACGGTGGAGTAGTCGCGCCACTTCTCCGTGTAGCCGATGCGGGCGACAAAGCGGGCGAACTTCGCCTGGGCTTTTTCGCGCGTGGCGGGGCTCATCCACTCGAGCGTGGTGAGGCGGTCGCGCATGACAGCCTTGATGTTGGTGATCATCTCATCCATCCGGGCCTTGGCCTCGGGCGGATAGTGCCTGGCGACGTAGAGCTGGCCGAGGGCCTCGCCGAGTGCGCCGTCCGTCGAGCGTGCGGCGCGCTGCCAGCGGGGCTCCATCTGGGGCGTGCCGCGCAGGACGGTGCTGTAGAAGCGGAATTGCTCGGCCTCGAACGGACTTGCCAGCGCGGGGGCGGCGGAGATGAGCAGGCGGTAGCGGAGGTAGGTCTTCCAGTCGTCAATCGAGCGGCCGGTAAGCAGCTGATTGAGTCCGGCAATGAATTTCGGCTGCCCGACGATCACGTAATCGGTCGCGCCTTCCTTCAAACCGGCCTCGCGGAAGAGCAGCCTCACCGGCAACGCGCTCAAGCTCGCGGCAAACTCGTCAACGCTCATGCGGTTGTAGTTTGCGAGGCGGTCGCGCAGTTCGACCGGCGTCTTGGCGTTTTCCGCCATCGCGGTTTCGAGGCTGAGGATGCTTTCCGCGCCCGCAGCGGCCGCGTCGGCGGCGGCTCCGGCGAGCACAAACATCTTCGCGACGTGCTCCTTGAACTGTTCGCGCTGCTTGGCGAAGCCCTCGACAAAGTAGTAGTCGCGGCTCGGCAGGCTCATCCCGCCCTGCGAGACGTAAAGGGCGTTGATGTCGCTCTGCTTTTGATCGGCGAAAACAAACTGACCGAAAAGTCCGCCGGAGCCCACGCGGCGCATCTGGCCGACGACCCGCGCGAGGTCCTCCATGTTCTGGATGGCTGCAATGCGGGCCAGATCGGCCTCGATCGGCGCAAGTCCGGCGGCGTCGATCGCGGTTGTGTCCATTGCGGTGGCAAAAAAATCGCCGACCTTCTGCTCGACGGAGCCCGGCGCGTGCTGCTGCGCCGACACTTCGTCGAGGATCGCCTTCAGGTTGGTCCAGTTGTTCTGCTCCAGCGTGTCGAACGCGCCAAAGCGCGATTTGTCCGCGGGCATGACGAACTTGTTATACCAGCCGCCTGCGGCGAACTTGGCGAAGTCGACGCGAGGATCGACCGAGAGGTCCATGTTATCAGGGCTGAAGCCGCTCGGCAGCTTCGCAGGCGCGTCCCCCGCGACGAGGGCGGAGGAGAACAGGCCGGCCACGATCGCGGCGAGCGCAAGTTTACGGGGTGTTTTCATGTTCAGACGTAGGGCGGGATGATGCGGTTGGAAACTGGGGCGTGAAGGCGCGGGCAACTCAAGGGACGTGAAATCATGGCAGCGCGATTTCGAACGGCGCGCCGGTCCTGGCTTTTACGTCGTCGAGCGTCACGCCTTCGTGCAACTCGGTCAGCACAAGGCCGCCGCCGTCGGGTTTTACCTCGAAGACACAGAGATCGGTGATGATGAGGCTGACGACGCCCTTGCCGGTGATGGGCAGCGTGCATTGCTGGAGAATCTTCGGACTGCCGTCCCGCGCGCAATGCTCCATCACGGCCACGACGCGTTTCACGCCGGCGACGAGGTCCATCGCGCCACCCGGACCTTTGACCATTTTGCCCGGCACCATCCAGTTCGCGATGTCACCGTTGTCGGCGACTTCGAGCGCCCCGAGGATGGAAAGGTCGATGTGCCCGCCGCGGATCATCGCAAACGAGTCGGCGCTGGAGAAAAACGCCGAGCCCGGAATCGTGGAGATGGTTTGCTTGCCCGCGTTGATCAGGTCGGCGTCAACCTCGGTCTCGCCCGGAAACGGCCCGATGCCGAGCAGACCGTTCTCGGACTGCAGCGTGACATCCATGCCCTCGGGAATGAAATTGGCGACGAGCGTGGGGATGCCGATACCGAGATTCACGCAGTAACCGTCGCGCAACTCCTTCGCGGCGCGCTTCGCCATCAAATCGCGGATCGGCGACTCCTTCTTCGAGGCGGCGGCGCCTTGCACGGTGCGGAACTCGATGCGCTTCTCGTAATTCACGCCCTGGATGATGCGGTCAACGTAGATGCCCGGGGTGTGGATCAGGTCGGGATCGAGTTCGCCGATCTCGACCAATTCCTCGACCTCGGCGACGCACACCTTGCCGCACGTGGCGATCATGGGATTGAAATTCCGCGCGGTCTTGCGGAAAACGAGGTTGCCTGACTTGTCGCCTTTCCACGCCTTGACCAGAGAGACGTCGGCCCGGATGCCGGGTTCGAGCACGTAGTCCTTGCCATCGAATTTCTTGGTTTCCTTGCCCTCGGCAAGTTTCGTGCCGAATGCCGTGCGTGTGTAGAAACCGGGAATGCCCGCCCCACCGGCCCGGAGCCGCTCGGCCAGCGTGCCCTGCGGGATGAGTTCGAGTTCCAATTCACCGGCGAGCACCTGGCGTTCGAACTCCTTGTTCTCACCCACGTAGGAAGCCATGACTTTCCTGATCTGTCGCGTCTTGAGCAACAGGCCCATGCCGAAGTCATCCACGCCGGCGTTGTTGCCGACGATGGTGATGCCCTTCACCGCGCTGTCACGCAGCGCGGTGATGAGGTTCTCCGGGATGCCGCAGAGACCGAAGCCGCCGGCGGCGATCGTCATGTCGTCGTTAAGGAGACCGGCCAGCGAGGCCTCGGCTGAAGAATAGACTTTGCTCATGGGCTGAGGCATCGAGGTAAGGTGAGTTTGAACCACAGAGACACAGAGAAATGCATCTAGATTGATCTACTCTGTGGCCTCTGTGTCTTTGTGGTTAAAGCAATTCCACACAGGCGGCGAGGCCTTCGCCGCCGCCGATGCAGATGGCGGCCACGCCGCGCTTGAGGCCGCGCTCCTTCAGGGCGGCGATCAGCGTCACGAGGATGCGCGCCCCGGAGCAGCCGATCGGGTGACCGATCGAAATCGCGCCGCCGCGCACATTGAGTTTGTCGTGCGGCACGCCGAGCTCCTTCGCGAGTGACATCGGCACGACGGCAAAGGCCTCGTTCACCTCCCAGAGATCGACATCGGCAACCTTCCAGCCCGCCGCGGACAGCGCGTTCTGCGTGGCCTGAACCGGTGCGGTGGTGAACCAGACCGGGTCCTGCGCGTGCGCGCCAAACGAAACAATCTTCGCAATCGGCTTCAGGCCCTTCGCGGCGGCGTGCGCGCCCGTCGTGACCACGAGGGCGGCGGCGCCGTCGTTGATCGTGGAGGCGTTGGCGGCGGTGACGGTGCCGTCCTTTTGGAAGACCGGGCGCAGCGTCGGAATCTTTTCGTAACGCACCTTGGCCGGACCTTCGTCGTGCTCGACCTTGGTGGTGGCGCCCTTGTGGTCGGTGATTTCGACCGGCGTGATCTCGGCGGCGAGCTTGCCGTCCTTCTGGGCGGCGTTGGCGCGTTTGAAAGATTCGATCGCGTAGGCGTCCTGCTCCTCGCGCGTGAACGAATACTTGGCCGCGCACTTCTCGGCACAGTTGCCCATGTGAACGTTGTTATACGGATCCCAGAGCCCGTCGCTGACCATCGAGTCCACGATCTGTCCGTGGCCCATGCGGAAACCTTCGCGCGCCTTCGGGAGCAGGTAGGGTGCCTGGGTCATGTTCTCCATGCCGCCGGCCACAAAGAGCGTGCCCATGCCGGCGTGCAGGGAATGCGCGGCCTGCATGACCGCCTGCAGGCCGGAGCCGCAGACCTTGTGAATGGTGACGGCGCGCGCGGACTGCGGCAGCCCGGCGTGAATCGCGGCCTGGCGTGCGGGGGCCTGGCCTTGACCAGCCTGCAGCACATTGCCCATGAGCACGTCGGTGACGTCGGCGGGGTCCACGCCGGCTTGGGCAAGCGCGCCCTTGATCGCCGTCGCGCCGAGGCGGGAAGCGGGGAAGCCCGAGTAGGCGCCTTGAAACGAGCCGAGCGGCGTGCGAGTGGCGGAGAGGATGACGATGTCTTTCATGACAATTGAGGAGTTACGAAACAGGAGAACCACTTAACCACGAGGGGGGCAATGTTCACGAAGGAAATCCGCAGAATCTGAGATTGTATTTCCCCTGTTACACCGGTTTAGAAAAAATCCGGAACTGGGCATTCAGGTTGCGCGGTGGGACGAACCACCGGTGGGTCGATCGAGCGTGAACAACTCGCGGGTTCGGGTGTAGAGGTCGCCACCCATGCGGCCGATGAGGTCGAGCCTCAGCGGATCGAGGCGCCCGTCGGCTCCGAGCACCGACTCGCTCACGTGCGCGGCGACGATGCGGCCGATGACGATGTTGCCCGCGCCGGCACCGTCGCCGACGCGCACAATTCGGTCGAGGCGGCACTCAAAGGCGAACGGCGTCGCGGCCACGCGTGGCGGACGGACTTTCGTCGATGGCGCGGTGGCGATGCCGCTGTGGTCGGCCTCGCTTTCGCCATAGGGCAGCGGTGCCGAGGTGGCGTTCATCGGGTCGCCGAGCGCGTGCGGCACCAAGTTCACCACGAATTCCGGCACGGCTTCGATGTTGCGCAAGGTGTCCTTCTTGCCGCCATCGCGATTGTTCGTCGGCACAAAGAGCAGGGTTGGCGGGTTGGAGCAGACCCCTTGGAAAAACGAAAAGGGCGCGAGGTTGACGCGGCCGTCGTCCGAGATGGTCGAGACCCACGCAATGGGGCGCGGTGTGATGGCGCTGATCATCCAAGCGTAGGCATCGCGCGGCGGGAGGGATTCAAAGTCGAGGGTCATGAGATTTTCGGTTCAGGCAGGAAAGCACGCCGATGTCAGGTCGAGGGCGGACAGATTCCGCGCGATGACTCAGCCCAGCCAGCTCAGCGGGTAATCCGGATCATCCATTGCGACGGCCTGTTCGGTGAGTTCCAGCGGATGGGCGGTGTCGAACATCACGGCGAGTTCCTCGGTGCGCGTCGCGTTCATTGACGCGAGCGTCGTGCCCGGGTGCGGACCGTGCGGGATACCCTGCGGATGAAGCGTGAACGACCCCGGCTCCACGCCCTTGCGCGAACCGAACTGGCCGCGGACGTAGAAAAGCACCTCGTCGGCCTCGAGGTTGTCGTGCGACCAGGGCACTTTGATCGCCTCGGGGTGAAGATCGAGGTAGCGCGGGGCGAAGGTGCAAATGACAAAGCCGTTGATTTCGAACGTCTGATGAATCGGCGGCGGCAGATGGACGGTGCCGGTGATGGGTTCGAAATCGTTCGCGTTAAAAGTGAACGGGAAAAGGTAACCGTCCCACCCGACGACATCGAACGGATGACCCGCCATGATGTTGCGTGTGTAGCGGGAACCGCGATCCTTCACGAGGACTGCGAAGTCGCCCGCCTTGTCCTCCGCGATGATCCCGGTCGGTCCGTGGAAATCGCGTTCACTGTAAGGCGCGCCGAGCCGCACCTGACCCTCGGGGTGGCGATAATGTTTCGGGATGCGCACGGGCCAAGTCGACTCGAGGATAAGGTAGTCCTCCTTGCTGACGTCGTCGGGCACGAGACGGTAAATGGTGCCGCGCGGGATGACGATGTAGTCGTCCTGTTTGTAGCGCAGGCGGCCGAAGTTGGACTCGAGCCAGCCGCCGCCGGACCAGACAAAGATCACGTCGTCGCTCTGGCCGTTGCGGTAGAAATCGTAGTCGCTCTCCATCGCCGTGGAGGGACGGCAGCGGAAGGCGGTGATGTCGGCATTGAACATCAACGGCACGCGACCGGTGTAGGGATCGCCGGCGCGGGGCATCGCCGCCGACTTCAGATGATGGTGGCGCAGCGGCGCATGCGCGGCGACCTTGAGCGGCTGCTCGCGGAAGAGTTCGACCTTTTTCACCATCGTCGGGGGACGCAGGTGATAAACGATGCTGTAAGCGCGATCAAAACCTTCGGTCGTGATGACGTGCTCGTAATGCAGACCTTCGCCCTTGTAACTCGTGGCGGGGTCGCGCGGGAACTTGATGTGATGCTTTCGGGGGAGTGAGCCGAGGGTGCGGTAGAAGGGCATGGGGGGTATGAATCAGGATGGGAGGATACAGGAAACAGATTAAAGAGCCACAGCCACAGGGCAACCATAGGTTCCTGACTTCTGGCTCCAGAATTCTTTGCCGTAACGATTCAGTCGGAATTACCCGCGAAATACAGGCATGATCTTGTGGTTCGCGGTGGAACGCGTTGACCTCAACGCGTTGGGGTCGTTTCGGAAAGCGTGTTGGGGTCAGCACGCTCCACCGAAGGTCCGTTTTTCGTGTGCTTGGTGTATTTCGTGGTGGCCTCCTATTGCATGGATACGGCTCAGAGGGAGCCGCGACGCTCCTGCTCGCGCTCGATGGCCTCAAAGAGGGCGCGGAAGTTGCCTTCGCCGAAGCCTATCGAACGGCCGCGACGCTGAATGACCTCAAAAAAGAGCGTGGGGCGGGCGAAAACGCACTTGGTAAAAAGCTGGAGCAGGTAGCCGTCCTCGTTGTCGCGGTCGACGAGGATCTTGAGTTTGCGCAACTCGTCCTTGTCTTCGGAGATGGTGCCCACGCGCTCGTCAAAGCTCGCGTCGTAGTAGGTGTCGGGCACATCGAGGAAGTCCTGCCCCATCTTGCGCATCTCCTCGATGGTCGCGACGATGTTGGGCGTGAGAAGGGCGATGTGCTGCACGCCGGGGCCGTTGTATTGATCGAGAAATTCCTGGATCTGCGAATTGGCCGAGGAGGGCTCGTTGATCGGCATCTTGATCCAGCCGTCGGTCGAACTGACGACTTTCGACATCAGGGCGGAGCGACCGGTGTTGATGTCGAAATGCATGAACAGATCGAGACCGAACACCTGTTCGTAATAGGTCACCCACCGGTCCATGTTGTCGACGTTGGCGACGATGTGATCGATCATGGCGAAGTTGATGTCGCGATCATCGATGCCGGCGGGGACGTTCTTGAAGCCGGGCAGGAATTCACCCGGCTGCTTGCGCTCGACGAAGCTGTGGATCGTGTCGCCGTAAGCGGCGATGGAGGCGGTGACAATGCCCTCGTCCTCGAACACCGCGTGCACGGCGTTGCCTCCGCGGCGCTGGGACTCGGTGAAGGCGTGCCTGGCATCCGTCACGCGGAAGGCCACGTCGCGCACGCCGCAGCCGTGTTTTTCCAAATGCGCGCGCACCGTGTCGGCCTCGGGGCCGGTGCCCTGCGGCTCGGTCACGACGAAATTCACGCGACCCTGCCCCACGAGGTGGGAGCGGCGGCCGGCGAGACCGGTCGTCGCATCGCCATAGGCGCGCGCGACCATGCCGTATTTTTGCACAAAGAAGTCGCGCCATTGATCGACGTTATCCACCCAGAACTCGACGTGATCGAATTGCTTCAGGCCGAGGGGATTGACGGCGGTTTTGCGCTCAACGGGTTTGTCGAAGAAAGTTCTGCTCATGGTAAAAGAGACCGGGGGTGGAAACAGGGCGCGGGGATCGCGGCGAGGAAGCGTGCACTCTATCCGCGAACCCCCGCCCGGTCCATACGCCGAAGGGACTAATCACCTCTTGCGGCACGGCTCTACAAACCCCAAGCTGGCGCTACTCACCCCATGCCGCCCTCCCCCGCGCCCCTCTTGCTGGATCACGTGCTCACGATGCTCGAAGACGTGCCTGTCGGCCTGCTCTTGCTCAACGCCGGGGGCCAACCGCTCTGGTTCAACGAAGAGGCCGCCCGCGCCTGCGCCGTGTGGAATCACGGTGAACGCCACGCCTCCGCCCTGCGCGCGCGCAACGCCTTCCGGGTCCCTGAAATTCTCGCGGCGGCCTGTGCCGAACTCCTCGCCGATCCCACGGCCAATCCGGTCAAGGTCGTCAGCGACATCGCCCGCGGGCTCCATGCCCGCATCAAGCTCCAGTCCGCGCGCGCCAGCGAAACCGAGCACGCATTTCACATCCAACTCGATTATCGGCGCCCAAGGGGCGACCGGCACCGTCCGCTCTCGCCGGGTGCCGTGGCCTTGCTGGCCCGCCTGTCCGAGCGCGAACGCGAGGTGGCGATGCGGGTGCGCGAAGGTCTCCGCACCACCGAGATCGCGGCCGAGCTGCGCCGCAGTCCGCTCACCATCAAGACCCAGCTGGCGGCCATATTCACGAAGCTTAACGTCCGCGGTCGCACGCGTGTCGCCGCGCTCTTGAATCGCTGAGCTTGCTCCCCGTGCCGACCGCCGCGAACTAGTGCATTTGGACTAATTGGGGAATTCCGGTAGATTCCCCGGCCGTTTTCAGTAACTTGGCGTGGTCCACTCCCATGTCTGAAACTGTCCCAGCCAACCACCCGGAGACTCCCACGCAGGACGGCAACGACCCGCGCTGCGTCCCGCACAAACTCACCAAACCGCTCCCGATCGGGGACGAGTGCCAGTATCCGAATTATTCGGACGAGGAGCAGGAGGTTTGGAAAACGCTCCATGCCCGCATGGAGACGCTCCTGCCCGGTCGCGCCGCCAATGAATTCATCACGGGCCTGCGCGTGCTCGATCTGGAGAAGGACCGCATCCCGGCCCTCGCCGATGTCTCGCGCAAATTGCAGAAAGCCACGGGCTGGCAGGTCTGCCGCACGCCCGGGTTGCTCGATGCCCGCGATTTCTTTGGTTATCTCGCGCGCCGCGTTTTCCCGAGCACCGACTACATTCGCGCGCGCTCGGAACTCGACTACACGCCCGCCCCGGATTGCTTCCACGACATCTTCGGCCACACGCCGATGATCGTGCATCCGCGCTTCGCCGACTTCTATCAGAAGATCGGGCAAGCCGCGCTGAATTGCAAAGACCCCGCAACCGAGGAAGGCCTGACGCGGATTTATTGGTTCACCGTGGAGTTTGGGCTGATCACCAATCCCGGCGGCATGCGCATTTACGGCAATGGCATCATTTCCTCCTCGGGTGAGACGCAGCATTGCCTGACCGACAAGGTCACCAAGATTCCCTACACTCCGGAACGCCTCGCCGCGCAGCCCTACGACATCTGGCATTTTCAGAATCCGGTTTTTGTCATCGAGTCGTTCGACCAGTTGGAAAACGAATTTGTCCGCTGGGCCCGCGGACGCGCGCTGCTCTGAACTGTAGCCGGAGGACGGCGACCTCGCTTCGGCAGGCAAAGTCCAAAGGCTTGAGCAAACTCAAGGACAACCGCGAGCAAATGGGGCAAACTGGCGGCATGTCCACGCCGCCCGCCACCTTCCGCTCCCTCGTCCTGCCGAAGGAGCACGGCAGTTGGTCGCTCGCATTTGAGCCTGTCGTGCTCGGACTGCTGGTCGCAGCAACTCCGGCGGGCTTCGCGCTCGCCACGACGATTGTCGCCGGGTTCTTCGTGCGGCGACCGCTGAAACTGGCGGTCACGCTTCCGGTCGGCGATCCGCGCCGCGGCCCCGCGTTGGCGTGGGCACTCGGATTTTCCGCAGTGGCCTGCACCGCGCTGGCTGGAACGGCGTTGCTCGGATCGTGGGCGGCGTTGTGGCCCCTGTTGGTGTGTGCGCCGCTCGGGGCGATTTTTCTCTGGTTCGATCTGCGCAATGAAATGCGCGAAGCCGAAGCCGAACTCGCGGGCAGCGCCGCCTTCGCGTTGGCACCCGCCGCCTTTGCCACCCTCGCCGGATGGAACGCGCCCGCTGCCCTAGGCCTCGCCGCGCTGATGCTCACGCGTAGCATTCCCACGGTGTTGACGGTGCGCTGTTACTTGCGCCTCACGAAAAACCTGCCCACCCAACCCCTCGATGCGATCGCCGCCTCGGTTTTTGCGCTCACCGCCATCACGATTCTGGCGCTGCGCGGCGCGGTGCCGGTTGCCGGCGCGGTGCTCGCCGCCGGCTTGCTCTTGCGCACGGCCATTTTCGTCACGCCGCTGCGTCCGGCGTGGACCGCCAAACGCGTCGGCATGCTCGAGGGTTTCATCGGCCTCGTTTACCTCAGCGGATTGGCCGTCGCCTATTATTGCTGCTGAAAATCGGGAATTTGGCCTGTTCTGCCGTCGCGCGATTGTTTGACCCGAGTCAAGGCTGCGAGAACCGCAATTGGATAGAGTGAAGCTCAACCCGTCCCTGCCGTGACCAAAATCGCCGTCCTCCTTCTCGCCGTCGCCACCGCTGTGATCGTCACACTCGCCGTCGGTCGGATGTCCGTTTTTTTCCCCGCTGCGGTGGGCGCCGCCAGCGCATCCACGCTCGCGCCGCAGCCGGCCGCGGCTGCGTCCTTTCTTCCCGCCCTCGACCTGACGAGCGCAGGCCCGGCGACCGCCGCCCAAATCGCGCGCGGCGCCCGCATCTACCGATCGCTTTGTTTCGCCTGCCACCTGCCCGACGGCAAGGGCATGGTCGGAGCCACGCCGCCGCTCGCCGATTCTGACTACATGTTCGAAGACCGCGAACGCACGATACGCATTGTGCTGAAGGGCCAGACCGGACCAATCGTCGTGAACGGCCAGCACTACAACGGCGTCATGCTGCCGCTGGAATCCGTGCTGACCGACAAGCAGGTTGCCGACGTCCTCACATATGTTTTTAACTCTTGGGGCAACCAAGGCGATGCCTTCGACCCCGACTACGTGGCCGTCGTCCGCGCCAAAAACCAGTAAGCAACGGTTCCTGCGGAACAATCGCGCACACGCGCCCTCTCAATTTCCGTTATGAAAAAAATACTGACATCCGTCTGCGCGCTCGCCGCGTGCGCCCTCAGCTGCGCCGCCGAGCCCGCCTCATTCCCTGACGCCATTGCCCAAGGCAAGGTGTCCCTCAACGCGCGCCTCCGCTACGAAGGTGTCGAGCAAACCGGCCTCCGCGACGCCAATGCTCTCACGCTGCGCACGCGCCTCGGCTACACCACCGCCGCGTGGAACGGCTGGAAATTCATGCTTGAGGCCGAGAACATCACGGCAGCCGACGGCGACAGCTACAGTCAGGCCGGCCTGAATCCCGGCGGCGCGGGCAAAGCCGTCGTCGCCGATCCGGAGTCGACCGAGATCAACCAGGTGTTTGCCGCCTTCTCCGGTGGGCACACCTCGGTCACTCTGGGCCGCCAGCGCCTTGTGCTCGACAACGCTCGCTTCGTCGGCGACGTCGGCTGGCGCCAGAATCAGCAGACGTTTGACGCTGTCACACTGCAGAACAAATCCTTCGAGAAGACGACGCTCACCTACGCCTACCTCCAGCGCATCAATCGCGTCTTTTCGGACCGCCACGCCCAAGGCAACTGGGACTCCGATTCACACGTGCTCAACGCCAGCTACACTGGCTTCGCCGCGGGCACGCTGACCGCCTACTCTTACCTGCTCGACTTCGACAACTCCGCCGCCAACTCAACGGCGACCACAGGCGCGAGCTTCAGTGGCGCGCAAAAAATCTCCGGCGACACCAGATTCGCCTATCGCGCCGAACTCGCCACGCAATCGGACTACGGCAGCAGCGCACTCAACTACCGCACCAGCTACCTCAATGCGGAAGCGGGCCTCGTCTTCAAACAAGGCGGCGTCGCCATCGGCCAGGAGCGCCTCGGCTCCGACAGGAATATCGGCTTCAGGACGCCGCTCGCCACCCTCCACGCCCACAACGGTTGGGCCGACATGTTCCTCGCCACGCCCGGCGCCGGCCTGCGTGATACCTACGTGAGGGCCAACGCGACGTTGCCCGGCGCCGTCTCGTTGCTCGCGTTCTACCGCTGGTATGAAACCGACTCTACGGGCGTCGACCTCGGCAAGGAGTTGAACCTGCAAGCCTCGCGCAAGTTCGGCAAATACCTCACCGCCACGGCCAAATACGCCGACTTCAACCGTGACAGCCTCGCCTACGCGGACGTCAGCAAGGTCTGGTTGCAGCTGGAGTTCGCTTACTAAGCGACCACCTTAGAGTTTCCAGTTACCTCAGTGACGCCCCGCGAGCCTTTGGCCGCGGGGCGTTTGCTTGGGCCAATCGAACCCACCCGTGGCCGAGCGCTGCGGGCATGGTTGCTGGGTAGCGGAAGTCGGGCGAGTCGGGGAGCTGATCGGTGACTTGCGCCGACGGGCGCAAAGGCGCGAGCGCGATCCGGAAGCCGCTGCCAGAATCGGAAGGGGAGCCCGCACCCCAGCCGCGCAGCGCGGCGCGACAGCCGCCGGCGCTGTCGAACCAAGCTCCTCCCCGGTAAACGCGGAACTGACCGGTCGCCACTCCGGTGGGGTCGCCCACGCCGCCCCCGGCGTAGGCGCCATACCAATCCGCACACCATTCCCGCACGTTGCCGTGCATGTCAAAAAATCCCCAGGCATTCGGTTGCTTTTGGGCGACCGGCTGCGTCTGTCCATTGCTGTTCGTTTGATACCACGCCATCGCGTCAAGATCACCGGCGTAGATGCCGGTCGTCCCGGCGCGGCACGCGTATTCCCACTGCGCTTCGGTTGGCAGCGAATATTCGTAACCCTCAGGGAGGCGGCCCGCCGCGCGCTCGCGCTCGGTCAGGCGAGCACAAAAGCTCATGGCGGTTGCCCAACCCACCTGCTCCACCGGGTGCTCTGAACCCTTGAATCGGCTGGGCAGCGGAAAGTAGTCCATCACGGCCCGCCATTGACTCTGGGTGACCTCGGTCTGGCCAAGCCAATAGCCCCGGGTGAATGTCACGCGCGTATCATCGCCCGCACCGTGCGTGCTGCTCATGAGGAAGGTGCCTGGCGCGACCCATATCATCGCGAGGGCGGGTTCGGCGAGGGTGAAATTCTCGCCCGGCACAGGGCGGCCGCGGGCGGCGCCTTCAGCGGCGTGCGGCACGGAGGCGGCACCGGCCGCAAGCGTGAGCGCGAGCAGGGGGAAAACGGCCGTCAGGGAGCGAAGCACACGGACATCCCTGGCTGAAAACCGCGGGCGGCGCAACAGGGACGTTGGTTGCGCGACCACGTTTTCGGGCTGCGCCCTCAAACGCGGCTACCCCAACAGACTTTGGCGCGGTAGGAACGGACCGCTGGGCCGTCCGCTCCGCTGGCCAGCAGAGTCCTTACGGCGCGCCCGGTTCCGCTGGCCGGCAGAACCGGACCACGAACCCCGCTCCCCGGAAGGAATCATGGGGAAAACATTTGCTTGGCGGTTGGCGCGCCCGGACATAATTTTCCGCCATGCGCCCCAACCCGGCCGGATGCCTCACGGCGCGATCAAAACCTCTCGCGGCGGGCCTCGCGCTTTTTCTGGCGGTCAACGCCCTCCACCCCGTCTCCGCCGCGCCGAACGAACTCGGGCACCCGGCGTTCCGTGAGTTCCCACCCGGTCGGTCCAGGATTGCCCACCTCTGCCAAGCGGTCGCACAGGATGCGGACGGCTTTGTCTACATTGCCAATGCTACCGGCCTTAAATTCAACGACGGCCACACGTGGCAACCGATCCCCGTCCCAATGGAGGCAGCCGGCGTCCGCAAATTCGCGATCACGGCCGACGGCACGATCTATGTCGGCGGCGCGGGCATGCTGGGCTGGTTGCGCACCACGGGCGGGCGGAAGGAATACGTCTCCCTCATCGAAAAATTGCCGGAGGCGGCGCGCGATTTCGACGACATCTACGATGTGCTCGCGGTCGGTGACTCGGTCTATTTTGCCACCGCAAACGAACTATTGATCTGGCGATCCGGGAACTTCGCGGTGATCGCGTGCCCCACGCCACCGAATTCGCACGGAGCCCGACTGCATCGGATCGGCGACGAGGTCTATATCACCGCCCTTGATCGCCCCCTGCGGCGACTTGTCCGGGATCAACTCGTCTTGGTGGCGGACAATCCGGTTTTTCACGACAATCCGATCATCAGCCTGGAGCGAGAACCCCAGGGCGGACTTGTGCTTCTGACCGAAGAAAAGGGGTTCTACCGCCTCGCGGGCGATCAACTTGACGTGCTGCCGGTCGAAGCGAACCGCTGGCTGGTCGGCAAACGGATCATCCGCTCACAGCGTCTGCCCGACGGCTCTCTCGCCGTCGCTTTCTCGCCCGTCAGTGGCGATGGAGGCATGCGCTTCAACGCCGCCGGGCAGTATCTGGGACCAATTGACCAATATCTCGGACTCTACGTCAAGACGCTGCGCGCCTTCTTCCCTGATCGCGAAGGAGGCCTTTGGCTCGGCACCGAGACCGGTCTGTTCCGTCTCGCGTGGCCCTCGGCGGTGTCGGTGTTCGATGCGATCAATGGCCTCGGCCAAGGCGCGGTGACGGATGTCACGCGACACGCGGGCACGCTCTACGCGACCACCTTGGAGGGCATTTATCGCTTGGCCCCCAGCGACGACATCACCGGGCAGATTGCCCGCTTCGAACGAGTTTCGCAGCAACCGACCTACGCGTTGCTGTCCCATCCGGCCGGTCTGCTGGTGCTGGGTTACACCGACCTTCTTGCCCAGACCTCGACGGGATTCGTTTCCATCGCGACCCTTCCCCCGGGGGGCGGAACCCTGCTTCAATCGAAACGAAATCCGGAGCGGATCTGGATCGCGACGGCCCGGGGCATTCAATCCGTGCTGCACACGGCGGAAGGCTGGCGGGACGAAGGCCCCCTGCGGGGACTCACTGAACCCACCCCGTCGCTCACCGAAGCGGCGGACGGCACACTCTGGGTTTCCACCGTGCGCGCCGGTCTGCAGCGCGTCACCTTCGGGGGCGAAGGAATCTCGTCGCCCCACCTCGAACGCTTCGGCATCGAGGCCGGTTTGCCGTCGGGCTTCACGACCTGCACGATCGCGGATTGGGCCGGTGAACCGATTTTCCTTTTCGACAACAGTCCTCGCCCGCTGCGCTTCAATTCCTCGCAGCATCGCTTCACTGTCCTCCTCGGCACCGAGTTGTGGCCCGCGAATGTTCTCAAGGCCGGTGCCTCCTCCCGAGTCAATCCGGCTGGCCTGTCCGAGGCCTGGTGGCTCGCCAATGCCGATGGAATTTACCGGGTGCCAACCGACGGAAGTTCAATTCAACGCCTGCCCCATCTGGCGCTCGCGACCGCGGGCACGGTTTCGCGTATGCACGAAGAAATGGGGACGGACGGCGCCGTGCTGTGGATCGCCGGCACGAATGGCTTGGTGCGCGTCACGGTGGCAGACGCGTTTCTGGCCCCGGTGCCATTCAAGACGTTGCTCAACGCCAGCGGTGTCGCCGAAGGCACCCGCCTCGCGCCTGAACATGACCCGCTGGGTTTTGGTTTTGTTGCGCCACGACATGGGTTCACCGACGCGGTCACCTATCAATCCCGGCTCATCGGTCTTGAGGCCAATTGGTCAGCCTGGTCGACCGAGCGCACACGCTCCTTCACACGCCTGCCCGTCGGTGATTATCGTTTCGAGGTGCAGGCGCGGGATGGCGATGGCCAGCTCAGTGCGCCCGGCGCGATGAGCTTTACGGTTCTGCCGCCGTGGTGGCTGACGGGGTGGGCTCTCCTTGCCTACGTGGCGTCCGGGGCCGGCCTCATCGTCGGGCTGCTCCGGTTGAGCACACATGCCCTGCACCGGCGCGCGGCACGCCTCGAGGGCCTTGTCGCGGAACGGACCGCCGAACTCGCCCACCAAAACACGGAACTCGTCCGGCTTAACCGGCTCGAACTCCTGCGTTATCAGCTCAATCCCCATTTTCTTTTCAACACCCTCGCCTCGATCAGCTCAGCGCTGCCCGCCGGGCCTTCCGTCGGACGCACCATGGTGGAACGTCTCGCCGAGTTCTGCCGGCTCACTCTCCATCGGACGGATGATCGGGATTGGACCACCCTCGGCGAAGAAATCACACTCCTGCGCATCTACCTCGACATCGAAAAATCGCGTTGGGGCGACCTGCTCGACATCGAAATCGACTGCCCGACCGACCTCGCCGACGAGCGACTGCCGCATTTCCTTCTTCTTCCCTTGGTGGAAAACGCGCTCAAGTATGGCCGCGCCACCAGCCCCGACCGCGTGCAACTCCGCTTGGCGGCGGGACGCGAGCCCAATGGCACGCTCTGCCTCACCGTCGCCAACACCGGCGAATGGCGAGAGCCGACGGGGAAAATCTCCAGCAACTCCCTCGGTATCGGTTTGGAAAATTTGCGTGAACGTCTGCATCGCCACTATCCGCAGGCGCACCATTTTGCCATGACCCACGGGGATGGGTGGGTCACCGCGACATTGCACATCCGCTACTTGCCCGCAACGTAGTCGTCTGCCGCGCATGCCCCACCGAGCCCTACTCATCGAAGACGAAGTCACCGCCCGCGCCGATTTGGCGGCCAAGCTCGCCGCGCATCCCGAGATCAGAATCGTCGGTGAAGCCGCCACGATGCGCACCGCCCGCGCCCTGCTCGCCTCGGCGGACTACGATCTGGTGTTTCTCGATATCCAACTCGTCGGCGGCAACTCCTTCGACCTCGTGCCGGATGTGCGTCCCAACGCCCGCATCATCTTCGTCACTGCTTACGACACCTACGCCCTGCGGGCCTTCGAGATCAACGCGCTCGACTACCTGCTCAAGCCCGTGGCACCGGCCCGGCTCGCCGAGGCCCTGGGGCGAATCGCGGCCGCTCCCGCGCCGACCAGTGCGGACCTCTCCAATCTCCCCGCGGGGCCGGCCTTGCGCCTCGACGACACGGTTTATTTGCGTTCCGGACTCAGCGCGTGTTTCACTCCCGTTGCCGACATCAGCCTGATTTCCGCCCGTGATAATTATTCCGAGGTGCTGCTGGCAGACGGCTCGAGGGTTTTTCTCCGCAAGAGCCTCAAGGCCTGGGAAGATTCCCTGCCCTCGAGCCATTTCATGCGCGTGCACCGCACCCAGATTGTAAATCTCGCGCGCGTCACGCGCTACCAGCGCGACAGCGACGAGCACACGCTGCTCCACGTCGATGGCGCGCCCGAGCCGGTCTCCGCCAGCCGCTACCGGTGGAGCGAGCTGCGCGAGCGGTTGAGCGCGATCCGCCCCGAACTCTGACACGACGGAGGCGGGTCGTGC
>CAMTVF010000086.1:0-20769 GCA_947085115.1 uncultured Opitutaceae bacterium
GGGCGCGGTGCGCACCCTGCTCAAGCCGTTCTCCGTGCAAACCCTTCTCGGGACGGTCGCGGAGGTGCTGCGCGGCGGCGGTGCGACTCCCGAGACCTAAGGAATCAGGGCGGATTGTATAGCCTATCTATCCAGGGACGTCGCTATTGGCCCAGGGCGTGGCCCGCTCGTGTCAGCGCCACTCGCATTTGCCTGCCGTATTCTGTTCTACACGGAAGGGCGACATGGGCGCAGGTCGGCCAATCCCGTGCCGGCTCAGCGGGACGTGACCGGACCAATCTTGCCCTCGTCGATGAAGCGGATGGGGCGACGCTTGGGCAGAATGCGGACGAGCGCCTCGCGCGATTGCCCCGGCTCCAATTCCATCTCGATTGCCGGTGTCTCGATTACGTGATGCTCGGGAAGATTGTTTTCGTAAACCCGCAGCGTCCATTTGCCGGGCCGAAGGTTCTCGAAGGAAATTTCTCCGTCCCGGTCAGTGACTTGCCGCAATACTTGCTTTCCGTTGGTGAGCTCCACCAAACCCGCAGCGAATCCGCCGAGCGGCTCGAACCGGTCTTCGCCGGAGGCCCGGCCATCCGGCGTGAGCGCGCGCTGGGCGAAGCCGAAGAGCGTGACCTTCGCCCGGACGCGCGACGAGCGCACCACGCCGATCGCGAGCTCCACCGCGCCCCCCTTTTTGATCTCGATGGTGAGGGGGACCGGCTCAAGCGTCACGCGATCCACCCCGAGGGAACGCTGCGCGATGTTGACCTGGTAAACGCCGGGGACGAGCGAGGGGAAAACAAACTGGCCGTGGCGATCCGTGACGGCGGTGATGCCGTTCGCCGTGACGATCACCCGCGACATCGGCTGCGAGGCGTCGCCTGCGACTTCGCAGACCCGGCCCCGAAGGACGCCCGTGTTTTTCTTTTTCGAGACAGGCAGGCCGACGGGGATCGTGTAGCTGACTGTCATCGATAGGCTTGACTGACGGGTGCTGGAGTCCTTGAGCCAGCGGGCCTGCACGGCCACGATATTCCGATTCGCCATCGTGTAGTTGACGGAGCCCGTGGCCGTATCCTGCACGCGGGCCGTGCGTGAATCATATTGGTTTCGCGCGTAATTCAGTCCGGCGCTCAGCCGGTTCGAGATATTCCATTGCGCCGAAGCGCCGAGCGTCTGCGAGCGTTCGGTCGGGTCAACGGTGCTGGATGACGAGCCCACGGTGCCAAACACTGAGTAGAATTGCCGTGCCGTGGGCCGGTAAGACACGAAGCTGCTGTAACGTGAAACGGTTTCATGCCCGCCCGGCGCGCCTTTCTGCACGGTGCCGAACTCCGCGAACGTCTGCACGCTGAATTTTCCCCGACTGTGTCCAATGCCCAGGCGGGCCGAGTGTTCGAGGCTGTCCTGCGGCCCCGCCTGCAGCACCACGTGGCGCTCGATATTTTGATATTCGAGCGACAGATCCGTGCGCGGCGACACGCGGAGCAGCAATCCCGGCCGATAAGCCGTCTGGCGGCTGGCGGAGGTCACGATCGCGGCCGGTGCCGGCCTCTCGATAAACGAATCGGCGTAGGCATCGCGTGCGTCCTGATTGAAGGAGGCTTTGCCGCGCAACGGCCCGTAAATGGGAAAGGCCAGCGCCACCTGCGTGCTCTCTGTGCCGTGATAGTAGCCAAAGAATTTATTCCCGGCCCGCACCCGCTCGAGCGAGTAAGTCACGTCGTCGAAAAATTGGCCCTGGGCTTGCACGCGGTAGGCCTGCGCCGACGTGCCCGACGCAGCCGTGCTCGCGGCGTATTCCAGGTCCAGATCGAGACTTTTCCCGGTGTTGAAGTGTGGCTGGAGGCTGAACAGGCCGAGCGGACCGGTTTGCGGCGCGAGCCCGGATTCGCTCTTGTAGAGCGCGTTTGCCTGGAGCGAAAACACCGGCGTGAATTCGCGGCGCACATACGCGCCCGCGGTCTCGAAATTCCGGGTGCGCGCCAGCGTTTCCATGTAAAAGACGCCTGCGCTCGTCGGGCCGCTCCGCGCATTGCTGCCACCACCACTTCCCACCGGCCGGACCTCCTGTCCGGCCGGTTAATCTTTACCGCCGCCATGGGTCGCGCCGGTCGTGAACGAGCCCGGCATCATTTCTCTGCGGCGACCATCGTGCCGCACTACGAGGCGCTCTACCGCCGCGTCGTGGCGTCGGCTCGCTGAATTTCGCGTCCGCCATCGGCCAGCGCCGCACTGCCGCGCTCCGGCGTTGCCTCCGCGCGTGCAGCCGTTCTTCATCCGGCACCGTCCGCGCATGATCGCTTTCGCTTCTCTCCGGCCTCGCACGTTTTGTCTCTTGCTTGCGTTCGCAAGCGCCGTCGCACTTCGCGCCGCAGAAACGACTCCCGTCGCGACGACTCCGGCTCTGTCAGATCAACTCGCCGCGTTCGTCATGCAACCACGCTTTGATGGTGCGATGTGGGGCGTGAAGGTCGTCTCGTTGGACTCGGGACGCACCTTGTTCGAACACCAGCCTCACCTGCGCCTCAGCCCGGCGTCCAACAGCAAACTCTACGTCGGCGCGCTCGCGCTCGACCGGCTCGGCGGCAATTACCGCATCGTCACGCCGCTGTTCGGCACGGCGCCGGTGAATCCGGACGGCGAATTGCCGGGCAACCTCGTCATCGCGGGCCGCGGCGACCCCAGCTGGCACCCGCGGCTGGCAAAACGGGGGTTCTGGTCGGCGTTTGATCCCTTCGTCACCGCGTTGCGCGAAGCAGGCGTTCGCCGGATCAGGGGCGATCTGATTGCCGATGCCACCTGGTTGCGTTGCCCACCCTACGGAGCCGGCTGGACGGCGGATGATCTCAACGATTACTACGGCGCGGAAATCTCCGCGATCACGCTCGGTGACAACTACGTCGAACTGAGAGTCACGCCAGCGGCCGAGGCCGGACAGCCCTGCACGGTGGAAATTCTCGAACCACACACGGGTCTCGTGATCGACAATCACACCACCACGACGGCAACGGGCACGAGGTCCTTCCTGCGCGTGCTGCGCTTTCCGGGCACGCACACCGTCCGGATTTTTGGCGGGCTCCCCGTGGGGGGAGAAGTTGAGGTGACCGAAGCCACCGTGCCGCAACCCGCCGGTTGGTTTGCCGCCGCGCTGAAGGAAGCCTTGATCCGCTCCGGCATCGCGGTCGACGGCGTCGCACGCAGCGTGGCGTGGCCCGATGGGTCACCGACAGCCATCGCGCAACTCGGGGCAATCGCCTCGCCGACGATGCGCGAACTCGTGACCGCGTTCATGCAGCCGTCGCAAAACCTCGAGACCAATCTCGTGTTTGCCCATCTGGGCGAGTTGCTCCGCACCGCCGACACACCGCGCTGGAAACAAAGTGACGGATTGGCTATTGATGCGCTGCACGAGTTCATGCGCGAGATCGGCGTGCGACCCGAGTCTGTCATCTTCGAGGAGGGTTCGGGGCTTTCGCGCAACAATCTCACCACCGCCGCCGCCACCGTGCGACTGCTGGAATTCATGGCCACCCACCGCGAGGCGGAGGCCTTCCTTGCCTCGCTCCCACTGGCGGGCCGCAACGGGACGCTGCGCAATCGGCTGAAAGACACGCCCGCCGAGGGCAACCTGCGGGCCAAGACCGGCACGCTGCGCTGGGCAAGTTCGCTCTCCGGTTACGTGCGGAGCGCGGCCGGCGAGCGCCTCGCGTTCAGTTTGATGCTGAACCGCCACGGCTCGTCGCCCGATCGCCGAACCCGCGATGAGCTGGATGAGCTGGCTGTGTTGCTCGCCTTATCGACTGAAACAAAATGAAACAAACCCCCAGGTTTGCGCGCCGGCCAAAGACATGATTCCTGCTGGTCGCCTGATCTCCCTCGATGCTTTTCGCGGCGCCACGATCGCCGGGATGCTGCTGGTCAACAATCCGGGCACGTGGAGCGCCGTCCACCCGCCCCTCCTCCACGCACCCTGGCACGGTTGGACGGCGACCGACCTCGTGTTCCCGTGCTTCCTCTGGATCATGGGTGTCTCCCTCACGTTTTCGTTCGCGCGCCGGGTTGAAGACGGGGCCGACCGCGCGGAGTTGTTCCGCCACGCGCTGCGGCGTTCGGTGATCATCTTTGGTCTCGGGCTGCTGCTGGCGGCTTTCCCTTTCGGACTCCTGCCAACCCACCAATTTTCGTTATCCACGCTGCGCATCCCCGGGGTGTTGCAACGGATCGGAATCTGTTACCTCGCGGCGGCGGCGATCTGCCTTCGCACCGGGCCGCGCGGGCAGATTGCATGGGCGGTCGGGTTGCTCGGTGCATATTGGGCCGCGTTGATGCTTGTGCCGGTGCCCGGCCACGGCGCGGGCGTGCTTGCGCCGGAGGGAAACCTCGCGTGGTGGATCGATTCGAACGTGCTGGCCGGTCACACCTGGTCGGGCGCTCCTGTGCCGGGCTTTGATCCCGAGGGCATTCTTTCCACGATTCCCGCCATCGCCACCGTGCTCGCCGGCGCGCTGGCCGGCGCGTGGCTGCGCGGCACGCGGAGCGCGGGGATGAAGACAGCTGGGCTGCTGGGCGGCGGACTGGTCCTGCTCGCGCTCGGCGCGGCCTTGAATCCATGGCTGCCGATCAACAAAAACCTGTGGACGAGCTCCTATGCGGTGTTCATGGCCGGTTGGGCAATGGTGTTGTTCGCCGCGTTCCACTGGTTGATCGATGTGCGCGGCTGGCAGCGGTGGGCGCTGCCGTTCACGATCTACGGCATGAACGCGCTCGCGTTGTTCGTGCTCGCCGGGCTCGTGGGCCGGCTGCTCGGCCTGATCCGCTGGACCGGGGCGGCCGGAGATCCGGTCGCGCTGAAAACCTGGCTCTACACCACATTTTTCGCGCCCCTCGCGAGTCCGCCGAATGCCTCCCTGCTCTTCGCGGTGGCGTTCGTGCTCGCGCACCTCGCCGTGGCGTGGGCAATGTGGCGGCGGCGGTGGTTCGTGAAGGTATGAGGCCGAACAATTCACTTAAACCACAGATTCACGCAGATGAACACAGATTCACCGAGTGAAAAACTCGCCAAGAGGCAGCCGATTTCTGACGCACCAGATGGTTCAAACTGAATGAGTCCGGAAATCTGACTCCAACCGATTCATCTGTGCTCATCTGTGCCCATCTGTGGTTGCAGCCTTCTGTATGAGTCCGCATGGCGGCGCGGAAAACCGACGATCGCCGTCGCCGGGCTGTGGCGGGCAACTCAAAAATCCCGTGGGGTGTGGCGTTTGAAGGCCTCGATGGCTTCGTATTCGGCGAGCCCAAGTGCGTTGTAGGATTGCGCGAGCCGGCGGCTGCGATCTTCCGTGCGCTGCCAAAACTCACGGCGGTCGTCGCCGAGGAAGAGCGCCTGGTCCTTCTGTGTTTCGTGCCGGAAGATGGCGCGGCGGCGGCGGAGCACTTCCTGGGGACTGAGCGGCACCGCCAGATCGATTTCGTCCAACGGCCACTCCGCCCATGCTCCGCGATAGAGCCAGAGCTCGGCTTCGGTGACCCACGGCGTCTGTTTTTTCGCGATCCGGGAGAGGGCATCGCGCAAGATCTGCAGGCAGATGCGGTGCGTGCCGTGCGGATCGTCGAGGTCGCCGGCCGCGTAGATCAAGTGGGGCTGCAGGCGCTCGAGCAATTCAACGAGGGCGGCGACATCCGCCTCGCCGTAGCGGCGGCTGCGGGGCGCGGCATTGTAGAACGGCAGGTCGAGGAAGTGCAGCCGGCTCTCCGGCACGCCACAAACGCGCGCACCCGAGATGGCCTCGTGCCGGCGGATGAGACTCTTCCAGCGCCGCAACTCGGCGGTCGCCTGGATCGATCCGCCTTCCGAAAGTTCCGCGCACAAGACGTCTAGTCGGGCGGCGTTGCCGGAGTCGGCGAGCCCGCTGTCCCGCACAAAAGCGAGTTGGCTCCATGCCGCCTCATCCGAGACGGCGCTCGCACCGGAAACCTCGTAAGCAATGTGCACTTCGTGGCCTTGGTCCACGAGCCGGCACAGCGTTCCGCCCATGGAAATGACGTCGTCATCCGGGTGGGGCGAGAGCACGAGCACGCGCTTGGGAAACACGCCCGACGACGACGCACGCAAGGGCCGCACGGGGGCGTCCCCGGGTTTGGCGCGCGCGGGATCGCGACCCCCGGGCCAACCCGTGATCGTATGCTGCATCTGGTAGAACCCAACGAGGTTCGCCTCGTAGGCCGAACCGTGGGTGCGCAGCAAATCCTGCAAACCGGCTTCGTTGTAGTCGTCGTCGGTCAGCTTGAGAATGGCCTTCTGTCGAAGCTGGGAAAGCCAGAGGATGGCGCGGCGGGTCATGCGCTCATCCCAAGCCTGGCCCTGTTCCTCCAACGCGCCCAGCAGCCACGGCGTGCGGTAGCGGGTGAGCGAGCCTGCGGCCGCTGCATCGAGGACGTAGGTCGCGTCCGCGTGCTCCTGCAAGAATGACGCCGTGAGATGCGACGTGACCTCACCCTCAACGGCGTCGCGAACAATGTCGGCCTTGTGCTGACCCCAAGCCATCAACACGACCCGGCGAGCGTTGAGAATCGACCGCACGCCCATGGTAATCGCGTGGCGCGGGGTGGCGGTGTCGCCGCCAAAGTCCCCCGCCGCATCCCGTCGCGTCAGGGGATCAAGCACCACCAACCGGGTGAGCGAGTGTCGCGGGCTGCCCGGTTCATTGAAGCCGATGTGGCCGGTGCGGCCGATGCCAAGGATTTGGAAATCAATTCCGCCAGCCGCCCGAATGGCCTCTTCGTAAGCCGCGCAATGTTCATCGACCTCTGCTTTCGCAACGACACCCGAAGGAACGTGGGTTCGCGCCGGATCGAGATCGACCTGATCAAACAGATGCGTGTGCATGAAACACCGGTAGCTCTGCGGATGCTCCGGGGGCAGCGGGTAATATTCGTCGAGGTTGAACGTGCTTACGTTCGCAAAGCTCAGGCCCTCCGCTCGATGCAGGCGCACCAATTCGGCATAGACGCTCACCGGCGTAGAACCCGTCGCCAAGCCGAGCACGCACGGACGACCCTCCCCCTGCCGGAGTCGGATCAGCGCGGCGACCTCGGCCGCAACGGCCAACGAGGCTTCGCGGCTGTCTGAAAAGACCGAAAGCGGCGTGCGCTCAAAGTGGGAGCGTTCGAGGAGGGGGAGAAAGGTCATTGGGTAAAAGGGCGGCGGCACAACACCACGCTGCGCCTTCCAGAAGAATAAGTCTGGCGCTTCGCTCCACAAGCAGCAGAAACGACGATGTTTTTGACGAAAATGCCAGCCCAGCAATCCAGCAATCTCAATCAGCTCGTTTCCCGCCTTCCGCAACCGCTGCACCAATTGCTCGGTCGGCCCGCGACGACCCTGCTGTTGCCGGACAACATTGTGTGCTTTCAGCGGACGTCGGCGCAGGACCTCAACCGGCCGCGGCGCGGCCGCGCGCTGCACCACCGCTTTGTGCTCATCTACGCCCTGCGCACCGCGGTGACGGTCTGCGTGGACGACCAGACCATCCGCCTGCGCGCCGGCGAGGGCCTGCTCGTGCTCCCCTTCCAATTCCATCATTACACCAAGCCGGATCGGGAGGAGCTCTCGTGGCTGTTTGTGACGTTCGAACTCGCCGAGGCGGACGCCATGGCTGCGCTGCGCTACCGGCCCTTTGAGATGACGCCCCCGCTGCGCGCCTTGGCGGCGGAGCTGGTGGCCGCCTACGAGACGGAGAGCACGGCCGAACTCCCTGTCCTCCTGCTGGCGCTCCTGCTGGCGCGGTTGCGCCGCCTCAAGTCCTTCACCCACCCCGCGCCCAAGGCCGCCGCCCCCGCCTCGGGCCTGATGATGCGGGTGAACCAGCTGGCCCAGCGCGGCGGCGTCTATCCGGGGATCAAGGAGATTGCTCGCGCGCTCGGCATCAGCCCGAGCCACCTGCGCGCGCGATTCAAGGCCTCGTGCGGCGTGAGCATCGGCCGCCACCTGCGACGGTTGCGGCTGGAGCAGGCGTGCGGGTTGCTCCGCCTCGGACCGCAACGCGTCTCGGAGATCGCGGAAACCTGCGGCTTCAGTTCAATCTACAGTCTCAGTCGGGCGTTCCGGATGGCCTACGGCGTGTCGCCCCTCGCCTACCGCCACAGCGGTCGCGCCGCGCCCGGCAAACGCCCGCGCCGCGCCGCCCGGATCACCTGAAAGCGGTTGGCAGGAATGACGAATTTTTTGACGAAAATGCCAGCCGGATTTTCTCCTTCGCTCTGAGCGCGGTGGGGGCGGCTGGCGCGGTTGGAATTCTGCTTGGATGGCCTGCGGTCGGAGCTATGTAGCAAAGCGTCAAGGCAGCCTCACGAGGCGGTCACCTGTCGCCCTGTCCCCAACCCCCACCCACCGATGTGCCATCCAAGCATTAGTCATTCCGCCGGCTCGTTTCCCCGGTTTTTTCGCACAACCACCAGTCTGCTGGCTGTTCTCTTCTCCCTCGGAGCCACCGCGTTCGCCGCAGACACGGGTCGCCTCACCGGCACTGTGTCCTCCCAAGGCACTCGCAACATGCTCCAAGGCGCGCAGGTCAGCGTGCCCGCGCTGAACCGCTCCGTGCTCACCGACAACACTGGCCGCTTCGTCCTTTACGACGTGCCGGCGGGTGCCGTGAACGTCGTCGTCTCCTACGCTGGCTTCAAGGATCAGCCGCAAAGCGTGATCGTGACCGCCGGCGGCATGACCGAGCTCTCGTTCGAGCTGCAGGCATCCGACGTGGTGATGCTGGATAAGTTCACGGTGACAAGCGTCAAGGAAGGCCAGGCGCTCTCCGTCACCGAGCAGCGCAACGCGGCCAACATCAAGACCGTGATCGCGCTCGACGAGTGGGGCGTGCTGCCCACGCAGAACGTCGGCGAACTCTTCTCCCGCATGCCCGGCATCTCTTTCACCACGGACGAGGACAACCTGATCAACAACATCAGCATCCGCGGCCAGCCCGCCAGCTTCACCCGCCTGAACATCGACGGCATGTCCTCCACCGGTGTCGGTGGCGACGGGCGCACGGCGACCCTCCACTCGTTCTCCGGCTCGATGTATGAGCAGCTCGAGATCATTCTGGGCCAGCTCCCCGATCGGCGCGCCGACTCCCTTGGCGGTCAGATCAACCTCAAGACGAAGTCGCCGCTCGCGATGACGGAAAAACGCCGCATCGGCTACAGCCTCGGCGGACGCTGGTTTCCGCCCTTTGCGAGCGACCGCAACGTGCCGCTTGCCGATAATCCGCTCAACCCCGATCTGAGCGCCAGCTATCAGGAGATTTTTGATCTCTTCGGCGGCAAGCGCAACTTCGGCATCTCCCTGAACGCTTCCTACCAGTCCGTGGTCAACCCCATCGACTACGACCTTCTCCAATACGAGAATACGATGAACGCCGTCGCGAACTTCCGCGATTACAACAAGTTCAGCGGCGTGAACGAGCGCATCATCTACGCGTTCAATGCCCGCGCCGACTGGCGCATCTCCGACTCCACGACCGCCTCGCTCCGGTTCCTCTACAACGCCGGCGCCGAGCCGAACTACGACCGGTCGCGCGTCAATCCCTTCGGCGGCAACTCCGTCATCGCCACCCTCGACGCCTTCGGCCTCCCCACCGGCACCGGCGCCATTTTGCCCGGCTACACCGCCAACCGCACCGAAATCCGTCCCGTAACCGGCTCCCGCATGGCGCTCGAGACTTGGAACTTCTCCTTCATGAGCTGGAACCCCACGGGCACGCTCGCCTTCGAGCATGACCTCGGCCGCTTGAAAGTGGACCACGCCTACCGCTGGAGCAACACCCGCTGGCACTCCGCCCACGGACGGGAGGGGCAGGGCGGCCAACTGGTGACGCGCACCCGCGATCCCATCGGCTTCGTCCTCGACAGCACCGACCTCAACGGCGTCGTCCTCACCCAACTGTCCGGGCCCAGCGTCTATGCCCCCGCCAGCTACACGCCATCCGTCGTGGCCGCCGCCAACACCACCACCATCCCGGTTCCGCAGACCTCCACGTTTTTCGTCAAGCGCGACACCGTCACCCGCACCAACGAAGTCAGCGCCACCGCCAACGCCCGCTATGATTTCGAGACGGCCATCCCGCTGACCGTCAAGGTCGGCCTCGACACCGTGAATCGTCGCGTGAACAACTTTCAGGTCAGCCCCCGCCGCTGGTATGGCGTCGTCGGCTCCGTCCTGACGGCGGACTTGATGGCCTTGACCGAGTTTGAGCGGCAGCACGGCGGGCCCCGTCTGCCCATTTTCAGCCCCACCGCCGTCACCAGCACGCTCAACAACTCCGCTCTCTGGTATGAGGACGTCAACTTCAACGCCACCATGCCCTATACAACCCGCCGCATCATGGAGGAGGGCGTCGACGCCGCCTTCGTCCAAGGCCAGACCAAGCTGGGCAAGCTCAATATCCTCACCGGCGTCCGGATCGAATGGGTGACCACCGACAACTTCACCTACTTCCGCGCCCGCAGCACACCCATCGCGACGGAGCCCGACCACTACAAGCGCGCCGCGCTCGACTTCCAGCGGCAGACCACGAGCGGCGGTTACCGCAAGGCGTTCCCGAGCGTCCACCTCACCTACGACATCACGCCAAACCTCAAGGCCCGCATGAGCTGGTCCACCAGCTACGGCCGGGCGACCCTCGCCCAGCTCCTGCCGACGGTTACCGTCAATGATACCTTGCAGACGGTCACGTCAGGCAACCCGGGCATCCGCCCGCAAACCGCCGACAACATCGACGTGAAGCTCGAATACTATTTCAAGGGGAATGGGCAGGTGTCCATCAGCGCGTTCCGCAAGGAAATCAAGGACTACATCGCCAGCGCCACGGGCTCCGGATTCACCGTTCCGGACGGCCCGGACAACGGTTTCGAAGGTCTCTATTCGGGCTTCTTGATTCTCCGTCCCACTAACGTCGGCGACGCCGAAGTCGAGGGCTTCGAGTTCAACTACAGCCAGCGTCTCACCTTCCTGCCCGGCCTGCTGAAGGGCCTCACCCTCAGCGCCAATTACACCGAGATCGAGACCAAGGGCAAATTCGCCGGCGCCACCGAGCTGCGGACCAACCAAGTGGTCGGCTTCGTCCCGCGCACGCTCAACGCCCGAGTCCAATATGCCTACAAGGACTTCGGCGCGTCCTTCGACGTTAACCACACCGGCGAACACATTCTCGGCCTCAATCTCACCTCGCCCGGCCTGAGCTTCTTCCGCCGCGACCTCACCACCTACAACGCAGGCGTCACCTACCGCATCCGGCCCGAAGCCACTCTCTTCCTTGCGGTGAACAACCTCACCGAGGCCGCTCCGGAACACTACGTCGGCATCGAGAGCCGCACGCGCCAGCTCCTGATCAGTCCGCTCGCGATCAAGTTCGGCGTCACCGGCCGGTTCTGATCCGCGCCGGAAACACAACTTCGGGGGCGGTCCCTTCGCGGATCGCCCCCATCCTGTCCTGAAAATTCACGATTCGACGCCTCCGTTCCTGATGGCTTGGACCGTCCAATTGCCCTTGCCGGATGATCCGCAACTCCCGAACGGCGAACCCGGCGAGGTCGTCCGCAGCGGCGGAAAATATTCTTCTTGGACTCCAAGCAGAATGGAATTAACAAACACTCCAACGACTGGCGGATAAGATACAAACTCCTGCCACTTCACACACCCGTTCTTGCGCGCCCCTCCTGCAAGAACACCAACCCGCCGACACACACCAATCCGTATGAACGCAAGTTACCCCTGGAACCGATCGACCTGGCTCGCGGTAATCACCGCCATGAGCATCATTCCCGCCTCGATGGCGCAACTCGCCCCCGCTTCGCCTGAAGCGAAGCAAGGAGAAGCCTTCAAACTGGAGAAATTCGTCGTCACCGGCTCGATGATCAAGCGTATCGCCGACGAGGGCGCACTGCCCCTCTCCGTGTTCACCAAGCTCGACCTCGAGCAGGAGGGCATCGCCAGCGCCGAGCAGTTGATCGCCAACCTCAACATCAACGGCAACGGCCTCGACAATCTCGCGTCGAACGCCGACGTCGTGGCCGGCGCCCAGCGCGGCAACAACGGCGCGACCTCCGCCAACCTGCGCGGCCAGGGCAACAACGCCACGCTCGTTCTCCTCAACGGCCGCCGCGTCGCTTCCCACGGCCTCAACGGCGGTGTCGTCGACCTCAATTCCATCCCATTCGCCGCGATCGACCGCGTCGAGATCCTCAAGGACGGCGCCTCCGCCATCTACGGCACCGACGCCATCGGCGGGGTGATCAACTTCATCACGAAGCGCGATTTTCAGGGCCTCATCGCCAACGCCGCGACCGACATCACCGAGGACGGCGGCGGCAACATCCACCGCTACTCCCTCGTCGGCGGATGGGGCGACCTGAACAAGGACAAGTGGAACGTCATGGCGTCGTTCTCCGTCGCCGACCACGAGATGCTGCGCGGCAACCAGCGCGACTTCGTCAACACCTTCCAGCCCTCTCGCGGCATCTCGCCCGACACCCGCGGAGCGCCGATCGCCACGCTCTTCACCGTGCCCAACCTGCCGACCGCACTCGGCCTCAGCACCGCGAATCCCATTGACCCGGCCAACCCGGCCATCCGCGTCAACGGCATCAACATCATCGACCTCCCGACCAACACCGCCGGCTATGCCGGCCTCGACGGCATGGGCCCCTATCAAGAGATCCTCTGGGGCGCCACCGCCGCCACCGGCAACGGCAAATACGGCTCCGCCTGGGACACCGGCCGCGCCGCCGTGCTCCAGCAGCCCGTGAAAAACACCAACTTCGTGGGCCGCGGTTCCTTCAAACTCGGCGAGCATCTGCTCACCGTTGAGGCCGTCCTCGGCCGCTCCGACTCCACCAAGAGTTTTTCGCCGGGTCAGTGGAGCACCTTAGGCCTGGCGGCGGGAGGAGTAAACCAGACCACCACCAGGACCGCCAACGACACCGTCGTGCCGAATCCGGTGTCCGGCATGGTCTATCCCAGCACCGGAGCCGACTACAACCGCGTCTTCAATGCCCTGGTCGCCTTCTTTCCGGCGCTGGAGGTCAACCGCGGCCTGCCCATGGCCTTCCGCTGGCGCGCCCTGCCCGCCGGCAACCGCGAAATTAACACCGTCAGCGACACCCGCCGCTTTCTCGTTTCCATGGAGGGACAGCTCCCGCTCCCGGGTGATTTTTTCTCCGAGTGGGAATATCGCGCGGGTGTCTCGCAGTCCGAGAGCAAGTCGAAATCGAAGCTGTTGAATGGCTACTACTTCACCTTGCCCTTCACCAACCTGATCAGAACCGGCGTCCTTAACCCATTCTCCTACACGCAAACACAGGCGGCGATGGACGGCCTGAAGGCGGCCTCCGCCACCGGGGTCGAGCTCTTCGGCGGCACCTTCACCACCACGCAGGGTGACTTCACCGCCTCCGGCCCGCTCTTCTCGCTGCCGGGCGGCACCATTCAGGGCGCCGTCGGTTTCGATTTCCGCAAAGAGGAGTATGAATTCAAGGGAGACCAGCGCGCGAACGTCAGCACCGCCGACTCGCTGATCTTCCTCGCGCCCTTCGACAACGCGCTCGCCACCGCAGGCACCCTCAGCCGCACGGTCAAGGCCGTGTTCGCCGAACTCCAGGTCCCTCTCTGGAAGAACCTCGACCTCAATCTGGCCGGCCGCCGCGATGACTACACGGGCTTCGGCAGCACCACCAACCCGAAGGTCACCCTGCGCTTTGTGCCGACCGAGAAGATTCTCTTCCGCGGTTCCTACAGCACCGGCTTCCGCGTGCCGACCTTCAAGCAGCAGTTCGACCCGGCCTTCGAGTTGATCCACGCCGGCGCGGATCTCATCGACCCCGCCACCGGCCTGGCCATCCCGGCGAACAGCCTGAACACCATCAATGGCGGCAAGGCCGATCTGCTGCCCGAAGAGGCCAAGATGAAATCCGTCGGTGTCGTGATTTCTCCCATCAAGAACATCACCCTCGGCGTGGATTGGTGGTCCATCAACCGCACCGGCACCATCCAGTCGCTGGGCACTTCGGTGATCCTGGCCAACGCCGCGCTCTTCCCCGATCGCATCATCCGTCCCGGCGGGGGCACCACCGCCATCACCAAGATCGACATCCGCCCGCTCAATGCCGGCGAGACCGAGACCGTTGGCGTCGAATACACCGGCCGCGGCGATTTCGACTTCATGGGCGGCAAATTGATCGGTGACATCAACGTCAGCCAGTTGCTCGAGAAGAAGTCCCGCCTCATCGCGAGTGCCCCTTTCGGCCGCAGCGAAATCGGCCGCTTCACCCGCGCCAGCGACATCGGCCTGAAGTGGAAATACACCGCCGCTGTCTCCTACCGCCGCGGCGACTGGACAGCGCGCGTCAGCCAGCTCTACCGCGCCGGCTACATGGACTTTGTCCCGCCTGGCATCCTCAACGGCAACTTCCTGCCCTTTGCCCCGGACTACAACCCGAAGGTCGATGAATACATCACCTACAACGCCAGCCTGACCTACCGTTGGCGTAAGAACGTGACGGTCATCGCCGGCGTCAAGAACCTGTTCAACCAGGATCCCCCGTTCAGCATCGCCTACGACACCAACACCGGTGCGGGCAGCAGTTGGGAGCCGCGCATCGCCGACCCCCGCGGCCGCGCGTTCACGCTGTCCGTGGAGTATAAGTTCTTTTGACCGCCGGGCGCTGACTCTCTGAGATTCCAAGCTTATAACCAGCCAGCGCACTGATAAAACTTCGGGGGCAATCCCTTCGGGGGTTGCCCCTTTTTTCTGCAACACCACCACCCATGACTCCCACCGCCCGACTTTTCTACACCGCGCTGTTCGCCCTCGCCGCGACCCCCCCCCTGCCTGCCACCGCCGAGGCCTCCCCGCTCCCGGATCCGCTGCCCGCGCTGCTCGCCAAACCCCTCTACCAGTTCACCGAGGCCGAGGTCGGTCTTTATCTCGGCCATCTCCAAGCCACCGAACCCGACCTGCGCCAACGCGTGCTCCACCTTGCGCGCAAGAACCTCGGCCAGCCCTACGAGCTCTACCTCCTCGGCGAGATGCCGTTTGAGACCCACGACCCGCAACCCCTCTACAGCCTCGCCAAGAGCGACTGCGTCGTCTTCGTCGAGCACACCTTCGCCATGGCCCTCGGCGGCGACTGGACTGGTTTTATGCGCCTCCTCCAGCGCATCCGTTACCGCGACGGCCGGATCGGTGTCGCCACGCGCAACCACTTCACCGAAACCGACTGGAATCCCTCCAACCGCTGGCTCGCCCGCGACGTCACGACTGAACTCGCCGGTTCGCACGCCGCCAACTTCACGCAGAAAATCGACCGCTCGGCGTTTCTCCGCAAACGCTACCTTCTCGAAACCGGCATCCCCGTCGAGGAACACCACGACCTCTTCCTGCCCTTCGCCGACGTCGCGCTTGCCGCCCCGCACCTCCGGGACGGCGACTTGATCAACATCGTCCGCGGCATCGTCAAACCCGGCGCCCCCGTCGATGTCGCCTTCGGCGGCCACGCGTGGATCGGCCATGTCGGCCTCATCGCCCACGGCCCGGACGGCACGCTCCAAATCATCCATTCCGCCGAACCGCAGGTCCGCGAGGAACCGCTCGCGCAATTCATCGCCCGAGAAACCGCGCAACTCGCCGAACGCGACGACGCCGGCAAACCCCGCCTGCTCGGCTTCAAGTTTCTCCGGCTCGAACCCGATCCACTCGCCAACCTTCGCCAGATCGACGGCGCCGACGCCCCGCGCGTGACCTTGCCCGGCGGTCGTCCCGCTGGTTTGTAGCTTGTCTCGCGAATCACTCGGGCAGCCAAAGACCGCCCAACACCACCGGACGCGAGGCACCCGTCACCGCCGGGCAATTACCGAATCCAGCCGCCATCCGCTGGCGCGCGAACCACGCGAACGCCATGGCCTCCACCCAGTCTCCCGCCACGCCGAGCACGTCCGTCCGCTCGACCACGCAACCGGTCAAATGATCCTGCAACGAGCGCATCAGCACGTCGTTCTTCGCGCCGCCGCCGCAAACGAACACTTCCTGTCGGCCCAACCCGGCATGCTGTCGGATCGCCGCACCCAGCGTCCGGGTCGTCAGGGCCAGAAGCGTGGCTTGAACGTCGGCGTCGGTGAGTGGCCCGCTGACCTCCAAGTGCCGCTGCAACCACGCCATCGAAAAATATTCCGGCCCGGTGCTCTTGGGAGGGAGTCGCGAGAAATAGGGATCCGCCAGACAGGCTTCGAGCAACCGGTGCGCGATCCGGCCTCGCGCCGCCAGCGCGCCGCCGCGATCCATCGGCTCATTCAGCACGCGCCGGCTCCACGCATCGAGCAAGGTGTTGCCCGGCCCGGAATCGAAACCACCCACCGGCAGGGCGGAATCGCCCGGGAGGATCGTCAGGTTGGCAATGCCCCCGATGTTGATGACGGCTCGATCAACGCCTTTGGTGCGAAAAATCGCCTCGTGAAAGGCCGGCACCAAGGGCGCGCCTTGGCCGCCGAGCGCCATGTCCTTGCGCCGGAAATCGGCCGCGACCGGAATACCGGTGCCCGCCGCGATCACGTTGGGGTCTCCGACTTGCAAAGTGAACGGCACCTCCAGTCCTGGGCGATGCCGGATCGTTTGACCATGACTGCCCACCGCGCGAATTGCCCCGGCCTCGAGCCCGGCTTTCTCCAGCAACTCACGCACCGCCTGGGCAAAGAAGCGCCCAACGCTTCCATCGGCTTGACCGAGGCGATCAATCTCATTCGCCCCGGGCACGGCCAGCGCCAACAACTCCGCCCGCAGATCCGACGGATAGGCCAGGGAGTGTGTGGCCACCAACTCGACACGGGGCCCGAACCGCACCACCGCCGCGTCGATGGCATCGACACTCGTGCCCGAGAGCACGCCAACGAAAAGTTCGCCGACCCCGGCAGCAGAATCTTGAATCGGGCTTTTCACGTTCAGGTGAAATGAACGATTGAACCACACGCCGCAACGCAGGACTCTACCCACCGTCGATGTCGAACACGGAAACCCCCAGCAACCGGCACCCCGATCTGGATCTCTACACCACGATCGATCTCGTCGCGGCGTTCACCGAGGACCAGCAACTCGCCGGACACGTCGTCCATGCCGCACGCGAACAGCTCGCGCGCGCGGTGGATGCGGCCGCACCGCGCCTCGCCGCGGGCGGACGGCTCATCTACGTTGGTGCGGGCACCTCCGGCCGGCTAGGCCTCCTCGATAGCGTGGAATTGTTCCCGACTTTCTCGTGGCCCCGCGAACGCGCCATTGCGCTGCTCGCCGGTGGACCTCCGGCTCTCCATCAGGCCGTCGAGGGCGCCGAGGATAACCAAGCCCAGGGTGCCGCCGATGTGCGCGCCATCAACCCGACGGTCAATGATGTGTTGCTCGCGCCGGCCGCTTCCGGCGCCACCCCCTTCGTCCTCGGAGCTATCGAGGCAGCCCGCGCCGCCGGTGCGCTGACCATCGGCATCGCCAACAATCCCAATTCTGCCGTCGCACGGGCCGCCGAGATCGGCGTGACTCTCGACACCGGCAGCGAGGTCATATCCGGCAGCACGCGCCTGAAGGCCGGCACCGCGCAGAAGATCGCGCTCAACACGCTTTCGAGCGCGATCATGGTTCGGCTCCACAAAGTTCACGGTCAGTTGATGGTCGATGTCTGTCCAACCAACGCAAAACTCTATCGCCGTGCGATCGCCCTCACTGTGCGCGCCACCGACGCCGACGAGTCCGCCGCACGCACGGCCCTCGAGGCGTGCGGTTACAGCGTGAAGGTCGCCATCGTGATGCTGCGCCGCCAACTCGCCGCACCCGCCGCCCGCGCCGCCCTCGACGCCGTGCACGGCAACGTGCGCGAGGCGTTGCGCGGCTCGCAGCCCATACAATCACCGTAGGGCGACCGCAGCGCCGCCTGCCAACTTTATGCCATCCAAGTTAACCTTCCTTCCCACTACACTGGCATTGACCGCCTTTTTTATCGGCGGCTGCGCGACCGCGCCCAAACCGACCGCGACCATTGACACACCTCCTCCCGCGCCACGCGAGTTTCGCGCCGCGTGGGTCGCGACTGTCGCGAACATCGACTGGCCGAGTCGTCCCGGGCTCAGTGCCGCCGCGCAACGCGCGGAGATCATCGCGATCGTCGAGCGCTCCCGCGAACTGCGGCTCAACGCGATCATCCTGCAGGTGCGCCCGGCTGCGGACGCACTCTATGCCTCGGCGCTGGAACCGTGGTCCGAATACCTCAGCGGCGCGCAGGGCGGCGATCCGGGCTACGATCCGCTGGCCGTGTGGATCGAGGAGGCGCACCGGCGCGGTCTGGAGTTGCACGCGTGGTTCAATCCCTATCGCGCCCGGCACGCCGAGGCGAAGTCTTCGCTCGTCGCCTCCCACCTCGCCAACACGCATCCGTCCGCGGTGAAGCGTTACGGCAACATGCTGTGGATGGACCCGGGCGAAGAGGTCGCCGTTGAGCGCACGCTTGCTGTGATCCGTGACGTCGTGCGGCGCTACGATGTCGATGGCATTCACATCGACGACTACTTCTATCCCTACCCCGTTCCCGTTCCTGGTTCAGCACCGCCGCCGGCCGGCGCTGCACCCGCGGTGCGGCCAACCGTGGAGTTTCCCGACGATCCCGCGTGGCAACGCTACCAAGGAAGTGGCGGCAAACTCTCCCGCGCCGACTGGCGTCGGCAGAACGTAAATCAACTTGTCGAGCGCATGCATCGCTCCATTCACGAAATCAAGCCGTGGGTGAGATTTGGCATCAGTCCGTTCGGTATCGGTCGCCCTGATCGTCGTCCGCCGGGCATCGAGGGCTTCAGTCAATACGACCAACTCTATGCCGACGTCGAATTGTGGCTGGAGCGCGGATGGCTCGATTACCTCACGCCTCAACTCTACTGGCCGATCCAGCAGCGCGCGCAGGCGTTCGACGTGTTGCTCGACTATTGGGCGAAACAAAACACCGCGCGGCGGCACCTCTGGCCCGGCCTCTTCACCAGCGCCATCAACGACACGCCAAAATCATGGACGCCTGAAGAGATCGTGGAGCAGATCGAACTTCTCCGCGCGCACCCGACTGCTGGCGGTCACGCTCTCTTCAGCATGGTGTCGTTGCTGCAAAATCGTCGCGGCCTCAGCACGATGCTGCAGGAAAAAATTTACCCGCAAGCGGCGCTGGTGCCGGCCACCCCCTGGCTGGCGGAGGGCACACCTCATTCACCGGCACTGGAAATCATCGACCCCACCACTGTGATTGTCCGACCCGTAAGTGGAACGCAGGCAACCCACTTTGCCATCTGGAGGCGCCGCGGTTCGGAATGGGGTTTTTCCGTGCAGCCAGCGAGCGAGCCCCGCATCGATCTCACCGTGGATTTGAAGTCGGGCCCGGTCCAGACCCTCGTCGTGAGCGCCGTGGACCGGCTCGGCCAGGAGAGCCCACGGGTTGCCCTTCCCATCAACACCCCGGTCCGACGCTGAACCATGGACGCTTCCCCCGCTCGCAACCGCAGTCCGTGGAGTTGGATTCCTTCGCTCTATTTCAGTCAGGGTATTCCTTACGTCGTCGTGATGACGCTGTCGGTCGTCATGTATAAGAACCTGAAGATATCGAACACCGAGATCGCGCTCTACACGAGCTGGCTCTACCTGCCGTGGGTCATCAAGCCGCTCTGGTCGCCGGTGGTGGAGATGTTCCGGACAAAGCGGTTTTGGATCGTGTCGCTGCAATTCGTGATCGGCGTGGCGTTCGCACTCGTGGCGCTGACGGTGCCGGGGCCGGATTTTTTCCGCTACACGCTGGCGGTCTTCTGGCTGCTGGCGTTCAGCTCGGCCACGCACGACATCGCGGCGGACGGTTTCTACATGCTCGCGCTGCCGACGCACCAGCAGGCGGCGTTCGTCGGCGTGCGCAGCACCTTTTTCCGCCTCGCGATGATCGGCGGCCAGGGCGGGCTGGTCTATCTCGCGGGCCATCTGGCCGAATCAACCGGCGACGTCGCCTACGCGTGGACCCTCGTGTTCATCCTGCTCGCCGCAGTCTTCGCCGCGGTCGGCCTGTATCATTTCTTCGCGCTGCCGAAACCGGCTGTCGATCGCTCGGTGGTGCGCGCGCGGGATTTTCTCGCGGACTTCTTCGCGGTGTTCGCAGCGTTTTTCCGCAAGCCGGGCATCGCGGTCATCCTCACCTTCCTGCTGTTCTACCGGTTCGCCGAGGCGCAACTGCTGAAGCTCGTGACGCCGTTCCTGCTCGATGGGCGCGACGTCGGCGGGCTGGGCCTGACGACGCAGCAGGTGGGCATCGTGTATGGCACGGTCGGTGTCATCGCGCTCACGCTGGGCGGGCTGCTGGGCGGCTGGGTCATTTCCCGGGCCGGCCTCAGGCGCATGCTCTGGCCGATGATCTGTATTATGAACGTGCCGAACCTGGTCTTCGTGTTCCTTGCGCTGACCCAGCCGGCGAGCGTGTGGGTGATCGGTGCGGGGCTGGCCGTCGAGCAGTTCGGTTACGGCTTCGGGTTCACGGCCTACCTGCTCTACATGATCATGGTGTCGGAGGGCGAACACCGGACGGCGCACTACGCCATCTGCACGGGCTTCATGGCGCTGGGCATGATGCTGCCCGGAATGTCCGCGGGCTGGATCCAGGATCACATCGGCTACACGAATTTCTTCCTCTGGGTGTGTGTGGCGACGCTCCCGTCCTTCGCCGCTGCGGCGCTGATCA
>CAMTVF010000087.1:0-27267 GCA_947085115.1 uncultured Opitutaceae bacterium
AATCCACCGCGCCGGCATCAAGGCGGCGGCCCTCGCGCGCCAGATTCTGGAATTCAGCCGGCGGCAGGAATCGGAGGTCCGCGTGGTCAGTGTGAATATCTTGATTCGCGAGATCGCCGACATCTTGCGGCGCGTCGTGGGGGAAGGAGTGAATTTGGAACTGCGGCTTTCCTCCGATCTGGGAAATTCGCGAATTGACCCGACGCAATTTCAGCAGGTCTTGCTCAACCTGTGTTTCAATGCCCGCGATGCGATGCCGCAGGGCGGCAAGTTGCAGTTGCGCACCTTCAATCACGTGCAGGCGAAGGCCGCGGATGGTCTCTCCCCGGGCTGCTATATTGGCATCGCGGTGAGTGACACTGGCATCGGCATGGATGAAGCCACCGTCGCACGCATGTTCGAACCGTTCTTTACGACCAAAGCCCATGGCACCGGACTCGGCTTGGCGATGGCGCGCGGCATTATCCGCAGCGCGGAAGGCTCGATGACGGTGGAAAGCAAGCCGGAGGCTGGCACTACTTTTCAGATACTCCTGCCGGAGACGGCGGAGCCCGAGCAGGCCTTCAACAGCGCCCTGCCCAGCCTGTCTTCCAGCAGGGGCACCGAGCTGATCTGGATCGTCGAGTCCGATGAGGTGCTACGCAAAATGGTCAGCGGCATGCTCGCCGTCGATGGCTACCAAGCCGTTGAATATGCCAACGCCGGTCTGGCGCTTGCGGACGTCGGCAAAACACCTCCGCCCCACCTCGTGTTGCTCGATGGCAACACCGGTGAAGCCACCCGTCTCGTGCGGGCTCTCGCCAACGCCAACACTCGGTTGCGCATTCTGATGGTATCGGTCGAGTCGCTGGGTTCCTCGCTGGCGGGACTACCGCCACGCTCGGTGCACCACCTTCCCAAGCCATTTGCCCTGAGCGCCCTGTTGCGTGCCGTGCGCAACCTGCTCGATACACCCGGCCGGTAGGCGGCCGCCTTGCCAGAAAGTTGCAGCGCGAAATTGATTTTCCGCTCCACCCGCCATTCCGTGTCGGTGCGCTTTCGCTGATGAACCTGCATGTCCTACCCGTTCGCACCTCCGGGGCCGCCGAAAACATGGCGGTCGATTTCCTGCTCTTGCAACGCTACCCGACGCCCACTGCGCCGCGCTTCCGACACTACAACTGGCGCAGCCCCGCCCACACGTTCGGTTTCGGCCAGAAAATCGCTTTCGTGCGCGAAAGCCTCGCCGCTGATCTGCCGTGCGACTTGTGCAGACGACCGACCGGCGGCGGGATCGTCGATCACCGCCACGACTGGACCTACGCTCTCGTCGTGCCGCGCGGCCACGCGCTCTACGACTCCCGCGCCTCCCAATCCTACCGCGTGGTGCACGAGTGTCTCGCCGCGGCGCTCGGCCAGCCCGCCGTCGTGAAAACCGCCTGCGAGCCGTCGGCCGACGGCGAACCGTGCGCGCCGGGGCCGGGCGTGTGCTTTCAACGCGCCGAACTCTGCGACGTCATCAACACCGCCACCGGCGCGAAAATCGCCGGGGCCGCGCAGAAGCGCAACAAACACGGTTTGCTGTTTCAGGGTTCGATCGAGAAGCGCAGTGTGCACGGCGTCGATTGGGAGACCTTCGGCCATAGCTTCACTGAACGCCTCGCGCTTGCGCTCGGCACGCCGCCCGAAGAGGTGCCCTGGCCGGAGTTTCCCGAGCACGAAAGCGAGGGCCTGACCGAGCAATACGCGTCGCCAGAGTGGTTGGAGTATCGCTAAGATCACTTTGTAATGTTCCTGGAAATGGGGCGCCCAATTGTAACCTGTTAGGTTACATTCCCGCTGGGGATCGGCGAATTCCTGACGGTGAACTTCACGGAGTGTTTAGTCGGCCTTCGGCGGGCTGTGCAGTCGGCTTTGACTCGGCGCGTCGTTCGGTTTGGATGGCGGCCTCATGCAACCCCGTCGTCTTATTGCTTTCTTCATCGCGGTCGCTTTGTCCGTGGCCTCGTTTGCCGCCGATCAGCGACCCCTCACCCCGCAGGATCTCTGGGCGATCAAACGCCTCGGCAGTCCCGCGCTTTCGCCCGACGGCCGGACCGTCGTCTTCACCGTGCAAGAGTGGTCGATCGAGAAAAACAAGAGCACGACCCATCTCTGGCTTGTGGAGATCACCAGTGGCACGACTCGTCGCCTGACCACAGCGGCCGCCAGTGACGGCTCGCCGGTCTGGAGTCCTGACGGCACCCGCATCGCCTTCACGTCGAAGCGTGGCGAAGATGAGGCCGCAGCCCTCTACGTCATTCCTTTCGGTGGCGGTGAGGCCGAAAAGATACTCGAGCTCCCCTATTCGATCTCATCGCCCAAGTGGTTGCCCGACGGCAATCATCTCGTTGTTGCCACATCCGTCATCCCCGAATTGGTCGGCCAGTGGGCAAAGGCCGATCTCGCGGCAATGAAGAAGGAAATCAAACGCCGGAAGGATTCCAAGATGACCGCCAAGGTCACCGAAGACCGGCAATATCGCTTCTTCGATCATTGGCTGACCGACAACCTCGCCCAACGGCTGCTCAAGGTAGACCTCTCGACCAAGGACTTCATTGATCTGACCCCTAGGGCGAGCCAGCTCTTCACGGTCGCCAGCTCGATCAATTTCGAGATTTCGCCAGACGGCAATTTCGTCGCGCTCGTTTACAACACCACTCCGCGCCCCTACGCAGGTCACCACAACACCGACCTCTACCTCGTGCCGACCAACGGTTCCGGGGAATGGAAAAATCTCACGACCGACAACATCGGCAGCGACTCGAATCCGGTTTTTTCTCCGGATGGCCGGTCCCTCCTTTACACCCGCACAGAGGAGACGATTCACAACGGCGAGTTCAGCAAGCTCTGGCGTCATGACTTCGCCACCGGCGCCAACACCGAACTCAATCCGGCCCTCGATTACTCCATCGGCGAGACCAAATTCGCCGCCGATGGGAAATCCCTCTGGATCGTCGCGGAAGAAAAAGGCTACGTGCCCGTGTTTCGTCTCTCCCTGGACGGCACCGGCCTCGCCGCTGTCCATGGCACCGGCACCTCTTCCAACATCGAGGTCGGCGCGGGCCACCTCGTGTTCCTCAACGACACGACCAACCGTCCCAACGAACTCTTCGTCCTTGATACCGCCAGCGGCGCCGCGCGCCAGCTCACGCATTTCAACGACGCCTTCATGGCCCAGTTCGCACTCGGTCGGGTCGAGAGTTACTGGTTCAAGGGCGCCAAGGGCGCCGACATCCATGGCTGGCTCGTGTTTCCTCCGGGTTACGACGACGCGAAAACCTATCCGCTCGTGCAGTTGATGCACGGCGGCCCGCACACGATGTGCCGCGATTCATGGAGCTACCGCTGGAACGCGCATTTGTTCGCCGCGCCCGGCTACATCGTCACGTGGGTGAACCGCCACGGCTCCACGGGTTTCAGCGAAAAATTCGCCATGAGCATCATCAACGAGTGGGGCGACAAACCGTTCGAGGACATCATGAAATCCACGGACTACCTCCTCGGGCGCTTTCCCAACATCGATCGCGACCGTCTCGCCGCCGCCGGAGCCAGTTACGGCGGCTACATGGCCGCTTGGGTGCTCGGTCACACGGATCGCTTCAAGGCCATCATCAATCACGCCGGCGTGAACAGTTCCTATGCCCAATACGCCACCGACGGGCCGCATGGTTTCCCGGAAGTCATGGGCGGCAAGCCATGGGACAACCTCGAAGGCATGCAGCGCCAGAACCCGATGTTCTACGCCAAGAACTTCAAGACCCCCACCCTCGTCCTGCACGGCGAACTCGACTACCGTGTTCCCTATGGCAACGGCCTCGAGCTCTACGGCGTCCTGCAGGCGATGGGCGTGCCGTCGCGCCTTGTCATCTATCCGAACGAAAACCACTGGATCCTGACGCCACAAAACGCGATTTACTGGCACTGGGAAATGCAGCACTGGCTCAGCCGCTACATCGGCGGCAAACCCACGCTCGAAAAACCCAACTTCGACGCGAAAAAGGACTGAGCCGCGGACGCGGGCACCGTCTCTCCTCCACAACGCTCATTCTATCCACGGCACCGGTGTCCTCACCGGTGCCTTTTCATTTCTTCACCAGCGTTATCACGCACTCGAGATGACGGGTTTGCGGAAACAGGTCAAAAGGCTGCACGGCGGTGAGCGAGTAGCCAACGGCGAGGAAGCCCTTCAGGTCGCGCATCTGCGTCGCCGGATCGCAAGAAACATAAACCACCGCGCGCGGCCCAAATGCAAGGAGCTGTTGCAGAAAGGACTCGTCGCAGCCCTTGCGGGGCGGATCGATCACCACGGCGGTGTCGGCGGGCACGAATGCCGGATCGAGTCCACCGAAGATCGTCGCGGCGTCGCCCGCCGTGAATACCGCGTTGGCGATTCCGTTGGCCGTGGCATTCTGACGGGCAAACTTGACCGAACTCCCGCTGACCTCCACGCCCGTGACGCGGTCAAAGGCCGGCGCGCACGCCAGCGCGAAGAGCCCGCTACCGCAATAGGCGTCGACTAGGAACCTGGCACCGCTGCCAGACGCCTGCTCGCGCACGTAGCTCGTGAAGGCGGGGAGGATGAATGGATTGTTCTGGAAAAAATCCCGGGCAAGGAACCGCAACCGCAACGCGCCGACTTGCTCGTGAATCACCGCATCGTAGTCAGTCACGACTCCCTCCTGCGCATGCCGCAAGAGCAACGTGGCGGCGCGCTGGAATTCACCAGCCTGAATTTTCCGCTGCGCCCCCGCACGCACGGCGGTCAGCCTCTCGTTGATCTCGTCGGTCGCGATCTCGCAACGCGGCACATCGACGATGTCGAAGCGCGTGCTCTGCTTCAGAAAACCAATGGGCTGCGCCACGGGCGCGCGATCGGTCGGTGCTTCGTCGCGGTAACGCGGCAATTGAAAGTGTGGCGTTATCTTGGAGCGGTAGCCGAATTCGCGCGGCGAAGGAATGACCGGAGCCACGGCAAAGGTCACGCCCGCCATATGTTGCAGGAGCTCCCCGACCTGCTGCCGCTTCCACTTCAACTGCGCGGGATAACTGAGGTGTTGGTATTGGCAGCCGCCGCATTCTCCGAAGAGCGCACAACGCGGCGCAATCCGCTCGGGCGAGGGCGTGAGAATCTGCAGCAGATCGGCTTCGGAGTAATTCTTGTGGTTGCGGTAGACGCGGGCGCGGACGCGTTCGCCCGGCAGCGTGAAGGGCACCATCACGACCCAGCCGCCGCCCGCCTGCTCAGGCACCGCATCCGGCAACACCACACGACCAAGACCGACCCCGCGATTGGTCAGCGTCGCGATCTCGAACTCGATCTCGGCGCGATAGGGAAAGGGATGGGCGTTGAATTTTTGTTTCACCACGAAACACACGAAACACACGAAAGGCGGAAAACAGAAGAGATTTTATTTCGTGTCTTTCGTGTGTTTCGTGGTGAACCTCTGTCCGTGCTTCCTGAAAAAATCACCAGTCTGCAGAATCCCCGCGTGAAGCAACTCGTGCGCCTGCGCGAGCGGCGCGAGCGCGACGAGTCCGGGCTCTTTCTGGTCGAGGGCTACCGCGAGGTGCGCCGGGCGCTCGAAAAGAAGATCGCGCTGCAAGACCTCTATTTCTGCGCGGAGTGGTTTCTCGGTGAAAACGAACGGGGGTTGCTCGAACAGGCCGCTGCCGCCGGCGCGCAATTGACCGAACTCTCCAAGGAGGCCTTCGCCAAGGTTTCCTACCGCGACCGGCCCGACGGCCTGTTGGCTGTTGCGCCCCAATGGAGGCGCACACTGGCGGAGCTCACGTTGGGCGCCCAACCGTTCCTCCTTGTGGTCGAATCGATCGAAAAGCCCGGCAACTTGGGCACGATTTTGCGCAGCGCCGACGCCGCCGGGGTCGAGGCTGTCATCGTCTGCGACGCCGTGACCGATGTTTTCAACCCCAACGTCGTGCGGTCGTCCACCGGGGTGTTGTTTTCAGTGCCGGTGGTCATTGCCGACTCGGCCACGGTGCACGCGTGGCTGATCGAACGCGGCATCCGCATCGTCGCCACGACGCCCGATACGCCGCTGCTCTACACGCAGGCCGACCTTCGCGGTCCGCTCGCCATCGTGATGGGCTGCGAGCAATATGGTTTGAGCAACTTTTGGCTGCAGAACAGCATGTCTCTGGTGCGGATACCGATGGCCGGTCAGGCCGACTCGCTCAACGTCGCCATGGCAACGATCATCACGCTGTTCGAGGCCGTGCGCCAGCGCACCCCCTAGCATTCCTCTGTGAGGTTCACTGTCATGATTTTGTTGATTCCCAGAGGAATTGTAACCTGATAGGTTGCAATTGGAGTCGCCTTTCATTGCTGGGAAAATCACAAAGCAATACTGGCCGCCCGGTCGCGCCGCGCTGGAACGGTGGCGTCGCCAGTGTCGCGCGCTCGCCGGTTGACCCGCTCCCGCCATGCAGTAATATCGCGTCATGATTTCCCTCCGCCATGTCGCGCCGTTGGCGCTCGGGCTCGCGGTCTCCGTTGCCGCGCTCGGTCAACCTGATCGTATCAACGGTCGCGCTTTCGCCACCCGCTCCGAAGTCATCGCGCAAAACGGCATGGCGGCCACGTCCCACCCGCTCGCGACACAAATCGCGCTCGACGTGCTCAAGGCCGGCGGCAGCGCGGTGGATGCCGCGATTGCGGCCAACGCCGCTCTCGGCCTGATGGAGCCAACGGGCAATGGAATCGGCGGCGACCTGTTCGCCATCGTGTGGAGTGCGCGCGATCAAAAACTTTACGGACTCAACGGCTCCGGTCGCTCCCCGCTCGGGCTGAGCGCCGACCAGATGCGCGCGGAACTGCAGAAGATCGGCCGCACCAATATCCCCCCGCGGGGCCTGTTGCCCATTTCCGTGCCGGGCACCGTCGATGCGTGGTTTGAATTGCACGCGAAATTCGGCAAATTGCCGATGCGCGACGTGCTCGCGCCGACAGTCCGCTACGCGCGCGGCGGATTTCCGGTCACGGAATACATCGGTTACCTCTGGAACATCGGCGTGCGCAACGCCCAAGCCGACAATCTCCCGGGCGCTTTCCTCGCCACCTATGCCCCCGGCGGACGCGCGCCCGCCAAGGGCGAGATTTTCAGGAACCCGGATCTCGCAAACACGCTGGCTCTGCTCGGCGAAAAGGGGCGCGATGCCTTCTACAAGGGCGAGATTGCAGACCAGATCGACACGTTCATGCGCGCCCATGGCGGCTACCTGCGCAAGGTGGATTTTGAAAAGCATACATCAACTTGGGTCGAGCCGGTTTCCGTGAATTACCGCGGTTACGATGTCTTCGAGCTGCCGCCGAACAGCCAGGGCATCGCGGCGCTGCAGATGCTGAACATTCTCGAAGCCTACGATCTGAAGGCGATGGGCTACAATTCGCCCGAGGCTCTGCACCTGATGATCGAGGCCAAGAAACTCGCCTTCGAGGACCGCGCGAAGTTCTACGCCGACCCGGAGTTTTCCAAAATTCCGCTCAAGAGCCTGCTTTCCAAGGAATATGCCGCCGAGCGTCGCAAGCTGATCGGCTCCCGCGCGGGCCGGTCCTACGACGCCGGCAATCCCGCCCTGCAGGAAGGCGACACAATCTACCTCAGCACCGCCGACGCCGAGGGCAACATGGTGTCCCTCATCCAAAGCAATTACCGCGGCATGGGCAGCGGCATCGTCGTGCCGGGGCTGGGCTTTGGTTTCCAAGATCGCGGCGAGATGTTTACGATGCACGATCCCGCGCACGCCAACGCCTACGCCCCCGGCAAGCGCCCCTTCACCACCATCATTCCCGCCTTCATTATGAAGGACGGCAAGCCGTGGCTCTCGTTCGGTCTGATGGGCGGCGCCATGCAGCCACAGGGCCACGTCCAGATCGTGTGTAACCTGATCGACTGGGGAATGAACGTGCAGGAAGCCGGCGACGCCGCGCGCTGGCAGCACGAGGGTTCATCCGATTACAACAACCCCAAGATGACCGACGGCGGTTACGTTGAAGTCGAAAGCGGCGTGCCGTATGAGAGCATGCGCGCGCTGATGCAACGCGGCCACAACGTCCGCATCGGCAACGGCGGTTTCGGCGGCTACCAGGCCATTCATCGCGATCACGCCAACGCCACCTATGTTGGTGCCAGCGAAAGCCGCAAAGACGGACACGCCGCCGGCTATTAATCCCGCGCCTCCGCCCGGATTCCTGTTTCCGGGTCGATCAACCAAATTCGCGCCCTTCGCCCCACCGGCGAAATCGCCACCCATCATTCCTCGTCAGCGAAAGCCCTTCCTTTGCAACCCCCAGTGAAAAAAGCCTCCGCCAGCCCCTGTTCGTCCAAACCCACTGCGGGGGACTCCCCTCTGCCGCTCTTCAACTGGCTCACTCAACGCGGTGCCGGCATCCTGCTGCACCCGACCTCATTCCCCGGCGATCAAGGCGTCGGGGTCTTTGATGCCCACGCCGTGCGCTTTCTCGATTTTCTGCAGCAGGCCGGTCTCAAATACTGGCAGATCTGCCCGCTCGGGCCCACCGGCTACGGCGATTCTCCTTACCAGTGCTTCTCCGCCTTCGCGGGCAATCCCTACCTCATCGATCTCCGTGCGCTCGTTGCTCCTGGGTTGCTGGATGCCGACGCGATCCTTCCGCTGACCAAACTCTCCTCCGGTCAGGTCGATTACGAGGCGCTCCACCGGATCAAGCTGCCGTTGCTGCAACAGGCTTTCACCAACTATCAATCCCGCCGGCCCGCGCTGCCCTACGGCGATTTTGCGGAGTTCAAGCGCACGCACGCTGCGTGGCTCGAAGCCTACACCCTCTACCGTGCGCTCAAGGATCATTTCGACGGCATCTCCTGGACTGCATGGCCGCTCGCCGAGCGCAACTACGCCACGGCCATCAAATCGCCGCTCCGGGCCCGGCTTGCCACCCAGATCGAGGAGCATGCCTTCACCCAGTATTTGTTTTTCGGACAATGGGGGTTGATTCGCACCGCCGCACGGGATCGCGGGATCGAGATCATCGGCGACATTCCCATCTTCGTCGCGCTCGATTCCTCCGACGCCTGGGCAAATCCCGGACTCTTCGAGCTTGATCCGAAAACCCTGCAGCCCACCGCGGTTGCCGGCGTGCCGCCGGACTACTTCTCAGCCGACGGCCAACTCTGGGGCAATCCGCTCTACGCATGGAAAACCCATCGGGCCGACGGCTATCGCTGGTGGAAGGAACGCCTGGGTGCCGCATTTGCGCTCTATGACGTCGTGCGCATCGATCACTTCCGCGGTTTCGACACTTATTGGAGCATTCCGCTCCCCGCCGAGAACGCGCGCGTCGGAACGTGGCTGCCCGGACCGGGATTGGCGCTGTTCCGCGCCCTTCACGGCGCCTTCCCGCATGCTCGCATCATTGCGGAAGATCTCGGCAATCTCACCGAGTCGGTGCACGAGCTTCGCCGCCAAACCGGACTCCCCGGCATGCTCGTTTTGCAATTCGCTTTCGGAGATACTTCGCAAAACGCCTACCTGCCGCACAACGCAACGCCCAACACCGTCATTTATCCCGGCACACACGACAACGACACGACCCGCGGCTGGTATGCCACCGCCAGTGCGCAGGAACGCGACTTCGCGCGCCGCTATCTCCGTATTTCCGGCGATGAAATCGCGTGGGACTTCATCCGCGCGGCGTATGCGTGCGCTTCCCGCCTCGCGATCTTCTCGTTGCAGGATGTCTTTTCCCTCGGAAGCGACGCGCGCTTCAACACACCGGGCAATCCAACCGGAAATTGGCGGTGGCGTTATCCTGCCGCGCAGTTTGAAAAGCTTTCCCAAGGCACCGCGTCTTATTTGAAGGAACTCGCGCAACTTTACGCGCGCTGAGAAAAATCCGCGCGCAAAATTTTCCGAACGTTGCGCTGGTTCGATTTTCAGGCGCCAAACGCACCGGTGAGAATCGCAAGCCTGCAAAATTTTTTTCGTGCGTTATTCCGCGTTTCGTTCTAAAAATTTCCGCATGGCCAAGAAAACAGTTGCTAAGAAACCTGCCAAGAAGGCTGCGAAAGCCGGCAAGAAGAAGAAGTAACCCTCACGGGTCTTTCTTCCAATAACTCCGCCGGCTCTTCGGAGCCGGCGTTTTTTTGCCCGCCGGAGCGGCCGCGACGGACTTTTTTTGAAATTTGCCAATTTTCAGAGGGAAACCCGGTTCCCCCCGTTTTTTTTGCTGAACGTTGCCCGCGTTGCATGGGCACCACCGTCACCGCGAAACTATCGCAACGCTTCGGGCCGAAATTTTCGCCAGTAACGCGCGAGTCCGCCGACGCTCATCGCCGCGGGATCGGCTTGTTCGTAGGTCTCCACCGCCTCATCCGAAAGCCCCTCCGATTTCAATTCCGACCACACTCTTTGCTCAAAAAGTGAAATTATTTTTTCTTCGGACATCCCAATTTTCATCTCTTCCGCGATCCATTCCGCCCAATCCAGGAGCCTTTCGGCGAGCTCATTCAGGCGTTTTTCGGGACGATCGAGCTCCCCAAAATGCGTGATGAACGCGCGCGCCGGTCGCAATTCCATCAGCTTGTTCAACGACGCGAGCCACTGCTCGATGTTGATGTCCGGCGGCGGACAAGGCGGCAGGCATGGCCCACCGTTGATGCTGACGCCCATCACGTCACCCGCGAACACCGTGCGCTCCGATTCGATCCACCAGGCATGGTGGTGCCGTGCGTGCCCGGGTGTGTCCAAAGCGCGCACTGCGGAGCCACCGGCCGCGATTCCCTCGCCATCGGCGACGACGCGCAGTTTTGGGGCGGGCACGGGCCGCATGTCTCCCCACAAACGACCCATTTGATCACCGAAAATCTGTGTCGCACTCGCCAGGAGCTTGGTGGGGTCGGCCAGATGCGGCGCGCCGAGCGGATGCACGCAAATCGTGGCGTCATATTCCGCCGCCCAGCGCCAAGCAGCGCCGGCGTGGTCGAAATGGATGTGCGTGACGAATACATGGGTCACGTTTTCCGGCCGGAGTCCGAGCCGGCGCAGGGCCGCGACGGTTTCGTTGAAGACCGATTCCGGTCCACAATCAAACAGGGCAATCCGCTCGGTGCCAAGGACGCCGGTGCCGATTACTTGCGGCCTCCCGAGGTGCAATCCGTCGATAAACCGGATCACGGGGTCACTTGAGCGCCGCCCAGACGCGCTGCACGTCGTCGTGGTCTTCGATTTCTTGGAGAAATTCGCCGACTTCGGCACGTTGCGAATCGTCCAATTCGGGAAATTGTTTCGCGAGATAGCCGATTTCTGCGGTGATGACGGTCCAGCCGTTTTGCTTGAGCCACGTGGTGACGCTGTGCACGGCGGTGCGCTCTGTGATGAAGCGCGCCCCAACGGCCCCGACGGGCATGTCGTCGTTCTGTTGGTGAGTGAGTGGCTCGAAGTCATTTGCGCCGGCTTCTATCGCCGCCGCTTCAAGGTCGGTCGCCGCGTCCGGCGTATGGGCTTCAACCAAGCCGACATGATCAAAGAGGAACTTGTTGCTCCCGGCACCGCCGAGCACGCCTTTCTTGAAGAGCACCCTAATATCGCTGGCCGTGCGGTTGTGGTTGTCGGTGTAAACCTCGACGATCAGCGGCACTTTGTGCGGGGCGTAGCCTTCGTAGACGATGTGGTCGAGCTGGCTTTTCTCGCCGCCAGTGCCCGCGCCCTTGGCGATGGCGCGCTCGATGGCATCGCGCGTGACACCGGCTTTGCGCGCTTTTTCGAGCGCTGCGAAGAGGCGGGCATTGGCACCGGGGTCGGCTCCGCCCAGTTTGGCGGCCACGGTGATTTCTTTCACCAGTTTGCCGACAATTTGACCCTTCTTGAGGTTAACGATCGCGCGTTTCGCGTGCAGCCATTGGCGTCCCATAAGAGGGCCAAGCTAGGCGGGCCTCACGCCCGTCGGCAATGTCGAAACCGTGCGATTGCGCACGCACGGCCGACCTGCCTCACTCGCCCCCGGTAATGAAACGCATTTCTCTCCTCGTTTGCTTCGTCGGCGCACTGCTGGTCGGCGGTTGCGCGCAACTGGGTCGCTCCGGTTCCGCCAACCTCGACGCCTATCGGCGGGTGTTCGTCGAGCAACGCCTCAACGACAATCTCGGCATCCACCGTTTGCTCGTGGCTGAGTTGCGCCGGCGTGGTTATGAAGCGGCGAGCGGGCCATTGACAATGATGCCTGAGGATACCGAGATCATTCTCACCTACGACGCGCGCGAAACCTGGGATTTCCGCCCCTACTTGATCGAATTGCGCGCCGCAGTGCGACCGGCCAAGGATTACAATCGGATTCTCGTCACCTCGCGGTATTTCAGGCCTGGGGTGACAAAAAAATCGTCCGCAGAGATGGTGCACGCGCTCATGAAGACGCTGTTCGCGCCTGCGTCGGGCAAAACAAAGCCCGCGCACGGTCGCGCGGGCTGAAATCGACCGGCGGACGCGCGCGTGGCGCGCCGTCGGAGTTAGTTGATCAGCACGTTGACGATGGCGTTGCCGATGCCGATGAGGGCTGCCCCGGAGATCAGACCGGCGCAGATCGGCTCCATGCCCTCCACCCACAGGGCATGTCCGCGCGAGCCCGGGGCGTGTTTTTGGCGACCCTTCCACCAAAAGATCATCGCGCCGACCCACATCGCGAAACACGAAGCGGGAGGCAGCACAACCCCGAGACCCACGGAGACGGCCGAGATCGGGAACCACCCCTTGGTCTTGATGCGCAGCACTTCGAAGACGAAAGCCGCGACGGCGGCCAATGCCATGGAGATCAGGGCGGAGGTCGGAAGACTGGTCAGGCCGTTGGTGATCAGGTCGGCCACGCCCTTCCATTGCATCGCGGCGGGCATGGGGAACGCCTCCGACACAATTGTCGCGGTGGAGCGCACGCCGTCGGCGTTCGGCGGCAGAAACAACAGGAAGAACAGTGGCACACTCGCCAAACCACCCGAAAAGATGCCGATGACATGCCCGATCGCTTGCTGGCGCGGCTTGGCGCCGAGCATGTAACCGGGTTTGATGTCGGAGAGCAGATTTGCGGCGTTGGAGGCGACCTCGGCCGTCATGCCGGCGGGAATGAGGTTGTTCGCCGGATTCGCCCGATCAATCGCGCCCATCGTGAACTGCGTGATCTTCGAGAGCGAACCCGTGGGTGTCCACGACGTGAGCGCCATGGCGTTTGTGCAGATCACGGTGAGGATGAAAATCAGCGGCAGGGCGATGAAGGACATCATCCACGGAACACCGAAGAACGCGTGGGTCAGCCACGCGCCGAGAAAACTAAAAATCGGCACGCCGACCCACGACATCCAGAGCGGCAACTCGATGTGGGCGAGCACGTCGTGGCTGTCCGGTAGGGTCTCCTCCTTCTTGGCGAAAAATTTCCTGAAGCCGCCGATAAGCACGTCGGGCTTGCTGAACAGGCTCACCATGGAGCCGACAACCATCATGGTGACGCCCCACCACAGCGCCCATTGATTGACGATTTCCGCGCGCGAAATCTTCACCAACACGCCGGCCGGATTCAGGTATTCCTTGATGTCACCCAACTGGATCATGATTGGCGCGAGCACCACAAAGTTGATGGCCGCGCCGAGCACACAGCTCGTGGCCACGCGGATGCCCATTAAACCGCCGACGCCGAGCATCGCCGCGTCCAACGTCAGTCGCAGACCGAGTTGCCGGGTGTCCGTGCCAAGGATCTTCGGAACCCACCAGTGGTATTTGGCCGCGAGCGTGTAGTAATAGAAGTCAATCGTCTCGTGAAAATACCACGGCTCGGTCATCCCCGCCCACTTGTCCATGCGCAGGATTTTGAACTGGAGCAGCTTCATCCAGCCGTCGCTGGTGATGAACTGATAGAGCCCCGTGAACACACCGACTATCGCGAGGAGCTTGGCCTTGAACATCCCGGAGGACGCATCGCCCGTGTAAAGGGCGTCGAGCACCACGCCCGCAGCGCGGCCCTCTGGAAACGGGAGTTGCTCCTCGTTGATGAAGCGGCGCTTCATCGGAAAGGCGAGCAGCACGCCCAGGATCGAGATGACGGCATTCCACAAGATCAACTGCCACCACGGCACGATGTGGCCGGTGACCATCATGTAGGCCGCCAGACTCGAGATCATCGGCATGATCATGTAACCCGCCGCCGTCGCGATCGACTGCGTGCAGTTGTTTTCCAGAATCGTGAAATCCTTGATGATGCCGGTGTTCGCCATCACGCGATAAATACCGAAGGCCAGGATCACCGAGGTCAGGCCCACGCCGATGCCAATGCCCGTCTTGCCCCCGATGTAGAGGGCGGTCGCCGCCAGCACCCCGCCGAGAAAAAATCCCGTGAGCGCCGACCGGATCGTCAATTGCGGCATGTCGCCGCGATAAACGTTTTCGAACCACCATTTGTCTTTTTCGGCGCGGGTCCACGTCCGCACCCGTTCCTCTGACAGCTGAATTAATGCCATGGTTAAGGTTGCGAGCAGACTGCATGCGGAGGCGGCTAATGCGAGAGAGCAATTGGCATCGCATGAGAATACCAATCTTTGCGCGGCCCAATCACTGCTGACAGCACGCGATCGCGCGGCTTTGCTGCGCTGTATTCGTAAAGATCGCTGTCCCTGGGCCGAGGCTGAAATCAACCACGACTACCACGACACCGAATGGGGCGTGCCGTCGCACGATGACCGCCACCTGTTCGAGATGCTCGTGCTCGAGGGCGCGCAAGCCGGTCTCAGTTGGACCACGATTCTGCGGAAACGAGAAGACTACCGTCGCGCGTTCGCCAATTTCGACGTCGCCACGGTGGCGCGTTTCGATGCGCAAAAACTGTCTGCTCTGCTCCTCGACCCGGGCATCGTGCGCCCCCGGCTCAAGATCCAATCGGCCCCGCTCAACGCGCGCGCGTTTCTCGCCGTGCAAGCCGAGTTCGGCTCGTTCAATCGCTACCTTTGGGCCTTCGGCGGCGGCGCCCCGATTCAGCATCGTTTCATCCGCCACGACGAAATCCCGACCCGCACCGCCGAATCCGGCGCGCCGAGCAAGGATCTCAAGCTCCGCGGATTCAAATTCGTCGGCACCACGATTTGCTATGCCTTCATGCAGGCCACCGGCATGGTCAACGATCACCTCGTCACCTGCCCGCGGCACCGCCACTGCGCGCGCTTGCGCTGGCGCCCCGCCCGCGATTTCCGCATCGCGCCAACCCCGGATGAGCCGCAAGCTGCGCCATGCTCCTCGCGGTTGCCGTCTGGTTGCTCGAAAACTCGCCGCTTCTCCGGCGCCTGCTCTGGCGCTGGTGGTATGGACGCCTCGCGCGCCAGTTCACGCAGCGCGACTGGACTTTCATGAACTACGGCTGCGTGCCCGAGGCCGGAGTCGAACCGCTCGCGCTCGCAACCACCGACGAACCGGATCGCACGTGCATCCAACTCTACGAGCAAACCGTTTCACCCGCCTCGCTCCGAGGCCGCGACATCGTCGAGGTCGGCTCCGGGCGCGGCGGCGGCGCCAGTTATCTCACCCGCACTCATCAACCGCGCCACTACACCGGGATCGATTTTTCCGCCAACGCCGTTGCTCTCTGCCGTCAACGCCACGCCACTGTGCCCAACCTTTCCTTTCTCGTAGGTGATGCAGAAAACCTGCCGCTCGCCGACGCCTCGTGCGATATCGTCGTAAACGTAGAAAGCAGTCACTGCTACGGCGATCTCGCCCGCTTCTTTCGCGAAGCCGCGCGCGTGCTGCGGCCGGGCGGCCATTTCGCTTACACCGACTTCCGCACCGTAGCGGATTTGGAACAACTCGACGCGACGCTCGCTGCCGTGCCGGGCTGGAAGCGGATCGCGCGGGTCGATATCACTGCCCGCGTCGTGGCGGCCCTTGATGCCGATGAAACGCGCAAGCGCCAATTGATCGGCGAGATCGTGCCTGCCCGCATGCGCCCCCTGTTCGGTGAATTTGCCGGCTTGAGCGACGGCAAAATCTATCAGGGCTTCCAGCGCCGCGAGTTGCTCTATTGCCGCTGGGTGTTCCGCAAAACCCCTGCGCCGCGCGAATGACACGTAATAAGTGTCATTCCCTCTGGAAATCGCGGGCGAGGTGGGCGGACTGCTCAGGCGGGGCTTGGTCCGCGCAAAAGGAGCATTTCTAATAACCCGCGGGGTCGGGCTGAACGGGACTCCGGATATTTGAGGACGGTCCGATGTGCTGGGGTGACCCAAGTCCCGCCATGCAATCCGCCACGTTTGCCCCGCTCGCTTTCTGCCCGCCGCATGCGGCTGCTGCAGACTCGCAACGGGAAGAGAACGCCAACACGTTGACCCACGCGTTGGGTGCCGTGCTCAGCGTGGTCGCCCTTGTCGGTTTGCTCCGCTTGGTTACACCGCAAGGCAACTTCGTGCTGACGTTGGCGGCCACGGTGTTCGGTTTGTCGCTGTGTTTGCTCTACTCTGCCTCTGCGATGTATCACGGCCTCACCAATCGCCGGTGGAAGCACCGTTTTCTCCAATTGGACTACGCTGGGATATTTCTGCTCATCGCGGGAACCTACACTCCGTTTGTCCTCGTGCATCTGCGCACTCCACTGGGTTTGGCCATGCTGGCCGCTGTTTGGCTGCTGTGCGGAAGCGGCGCGGCCCTCGCGGTGTTCCATCGGTTTCCCTGGCGCTCGCGGGCAGCGTCGACGTCGTTCTACCTCGTGCTGGGCTGGCTGACTCTCCTGATCATCCCCCCGATGGCGCAAGTCATGCCGACCGAGAGCCTGCAGCTCCTGCTCGCCGGCGGCGGATGTTATACGGCGGGAACAATCTTCTTTGCGTGGGACCGGCTCCCCTATCACCACGCGGTTTGGCACGTCTTCGTGCTCGCCGGGAGCGCGTGCCACTGGGTGGCAATCTACGGTTCGTTCACGCCAGCAGGCGCCTAGCGTTACTCTGTGAGATTCACTGTCGGGATTTCGCTGATTCCCACAGTGATTGTAACCTAATAGGTTACAATCGGAGTCACCCCATTTTGCGAGGAACATCACAAAGTAATACTAGCGGGATTCCCCGTTCTTTTCTTTTGGGGTTGGTTGCATAAGGTTGCTGCATGACATTCGCCAACCTGCTCGATTCGGCTCATCGTTCACCGCGTTCGATCGCGGCGGTGGGGGTCCAGCATCCGCCCGAGCCGCGCAATCCGCGGGTGGAGCGCTTCATTTTGATTTGCTGGATGCTGATCGCGATCAAGCACGTGCTCGTGATCTGGGTGGTGCACCACTACCATATGCCGTTCCACCAATTATTGGTGAACGCGCCGACGTGGCTGTTCGGCGTGCTTGCGACCGGCGCGTATTTTGGACCGCCGCGAGTGAGCGGTTGATAGGCCATGAGGGGGTGATGCGGCAAAGGAGCGCCTCCACAGGTTGCCGCAACCCCGTCGGCGCAGCAACCCGCGTTTGCCCGCGATTCATTTTGCGGTTTTCCGACTGGCTTCACTGCAAGGCGTGCGTGAATCTCGCCTGAAAATTTTCTCATGACCTCTCCTTTGCGCAAACGCCTCCAGATTCTGCTGTCCTTGCTTAGCGTGCTCGCCGCTCTCGCGTTGATCGCCGCCATGGCCGCTTACGTCTTGTTGCGTGGCAGTCTGCCGCAACTCGACGGCCAGCGCGCCCTCGCCGGGCTCGCCGCGCCCGTGCGCATCGAGCGCGACGCGCACGGCGTGCCGCGCATCACCGGTGCCACGCGCCTTGATGTGGCGCGCGCCACCGGTTATCTCCACGGGCAGGAACGCTTCTTTCAAATGGATCTGCTCCGGCGGCGCGGGGCGGGCGAACTTGCCGAGATTTTCGGTGCCGCCGCCGCCGATCTCGACAGACAGGCGCGCCTCCACGGTTTCCGCGCCAACGCCGGGCGCGTGGTCGCCTCACTGTCCCCGGCTCACCGCGCGGTGCTCGATGCCTATGTGTCGGGCGTCAACGCCGGTCTCGTCGGCCTCGCGCGCCAGCCTTGGGAATATTACGCGCTGCGCGTCGCGCCCGCGCCGTGGACTGCGGAGGACAGCGTCCTTTGTTCCTACGCGATGTGGTTCGATCTGCAGGACTCACGCGCCAACTTCGAACTCTCGACGCGGGCGCTGAAGGACGCCTTCGGCAGCGCCGCGCTGGCGTTTTTCGCGCCGCGCGGGACGGAGCACGATGCCGCCCTCGACGGCTCATTGTTTCCGGCACCTGAGTTGCCCCCGCTTCGTCTCACCCCCGCTGAACAAACCACCGTGTCAGCCGCCACGCCGCTCGACGTGGAAACCGACTTTCCGGGCAGCAACAGTTTCGCCGTGTCCGGCGCGCACACCGCGACAGGCGCCGCCCTCCTCGCCAACGATCCCCACCTCGGCCTGAGCGTGCCGAACACCTGGTATCGCGCCGCCCTCGAATGGCGCGACGCAAACGGCGCGACGCAAACGGTCGTCGGCGGCACCTTGCCGGGAGCGCCTACGGTCATCATCGGCAGCAATCAGCACGTCGCGTGGGGCTTTACCAATGCCTACATCGACACCGTCGATGTTGTGGTCGTCGAGACCTACGTCGACCTGCAATACCGCACACCCACCGGTTGGCGCGACATCGAAGAGCGCACGGAGTTGATCAAAGTGAAAGGCGGCGAACCCGTCGCGCTGATCACGCGCTGGACCGAGTGGGGTCCGCTCATCGGCGAAATGGCGAAGGGTTACTCCTACGCGTTGCGCTGGACCGCGCACGATCCCGCCGCGACGAATCTCGGCATCCTCGATTTCGAAACTGCACGCTCCGTGAGCGATGTCCTGCGTCTCGCTCCTGCGGTGGGTATGCCCAACAATAATCTGCTCGTCGCCGACACCGCCGGCGCCATTGCGTGGACCGTCATCGGCGTCGTGCCACGCCGCGAGGGTTTCGACGGCCGCCTCCCGTCTTCGTGGGCCTACGGTGATCGCCGGTGGGCCGGGTGGCTCCCGGCTGCGGAAGTTCCCGCCGTGGTCAATCCGGCCGACGGACTGCTCTGGACGGCCAACAACCGAATCGTCGGCGGCGCGGATTACGAGAAGCTCGGCGACGGCGGTTACGACAAGGGTTTTCGCGGCGGCGCGATTCGCGATGATTTGCGCGCCCTCGCCAGCAAGGGCCGCAAGATCACCGAGGCGGACTTGTTGGGCGTGCAACTCGACGACCGCGGCCGCTTCCTTGATCGGTGGCGCGAGTTGCTGCTGCGCGTCTTGAGCGACGAAGCCGTGGCGAAGAAGAAAAAGCGCGGTGAATTGCGCGCCCTCGCCGAGAGTTGGCACGGCCACGCCGCGGTCGATTCCGCGGGCTATCGCATCATCCGCACGTTTCGTCTGCGCGTCGCGGAGCGCACGCTCGCGCCGTTCGCCGCCCGCCCGCAAAATCGTTTCGAGCGGTTTAGTTTTGCGCGCTTCATGACCGAGGACGCCGTCTGGCGGCTGGTCAACGAACAGCCCACCCGTCTCCTCAACCCCGAGCATCGCACGTGGGACTCGCTGCTGCTCGCCGCTGCGGACGATGTGCTCGCCGAGGCGGAGAAGAGCAACGTGCCGCTGGCGCACTTCACCTGGGGAGCGCGCAACACCCTGCGCATGCAACACCCGATCAGCCGCTTCGTGCCGCGCTGGATCGGGAGTTGGTTCGACATGCCCGCGGATCCATTGCCGGGCGACAGCAACGTTCCGCGCGTGCAATCGCCGACCTTTGGCGCGTCGCATCGTTTCGTCGTCACGCCCGGCCGCGAAGCCGATGGCATTTTTCAAATGCCCGGCGGCCAAAGCGGACATCCCCTTTCGGCCCATTACCGGGCCGGACACGCCGCCTGGATCAAAGGCGAGCGTTCGCCGATCCTGCCCGGCCCCGCCGCGCACACCCTCACGCTCACGCCCGGAAATTGAAACCGGCGCGAATCGTTCTCGTTCCCACGCAGAATTCGCCTAAGGTCACCACCGCCATGCCACTTCACGTCCTCGCCCACCCTCTTGCGCAACACGTGCTCACCCATTTGCGCGACAAGAAGACCAAGCCCGTGCTGTTCCGCACGCTGAGTTACCAAATCTCATTGCTGCTCGCGCTCGAGGCGACGCGCGATCTCGCCACGGTTGAAAAATCGATCGAGACCCCGCTGGAGACGATGAAGGGCCGGGTGCTGGCGAAGCCGCTCGTGGTGGTGCCAATTCTCCGCGCCGGGCTCGGCATGCTGCAGCCGTTTCATGACGTGTTCCCCGACGTCTCCGTTGGTTATGTCGGCTTGGAGCGCGATCACAAGACCGCCATCGCCCGCAGCTACTATTGCAAGTTGCCGCCCCTTGCCGGTGTCCGCGTGCTGGTGGTCGATCCCATGCTCGCCACGGGCGGTTCCGCCGCGCAGGCCCTCGCCTTGGTGAAGGAACAGGGCGCCACAGACATTGGCTTCGTATGCATCGTCGCCGCCCCCGAGGGCGTTGCGACCGTTCAAAAAGACCACTCCGAGGTGCCGATCTATGTGGGCGCGCTCGACCGCGGACTCAACGACCGCAAATACATCCTCCCCGGCCTCGGCGATTTCGGCGACCGGCTCTACGGGACGTGAGCCTGTCCGCCAAACCGCCGCTGATCCGCGAACGCGGCCCGTGGGTGCCGCTGGCGACAGCGCTCGTCGTGGGAGGCATCGGGTGGATGTTCGCCTGCGAATTGGGCGGAAGGAAGGATGCGTGGGACAGCCCCGCCTACTGGCGCATCGCCTATCCGACATTTGCCGTCGTGGCGGCGTTGCTCGGCTATCTCTGGCGGCGGCCTTGGCTCGCACCCCTCGGGCTTTGTTCCGGACAGGCCCTCATTTTGCTCGCCCAGCACCCGACAGCGAACCTGCTGCCGCCAGGACTGGTCGTGCTCGGCGTCATTTCCGCGCCGCTGGCGCTGCCAGCCCTGCTCGGCGCACGCCTGCGCCGCTGGCGCGATGCCCGGCACTGAACGGTCTTCGGGGATTGAACAAGTGCCGGGCGGGGCGTGTAGTCCGTTCATGGAACTCGCCCATCTCTCCGACCGCGCCATGCATATCCGTGAGTGTTTTGCCCGCTGCGAACAGCGCCGCACCGGGCGCACGTGGACGCGCGAGGAAATCATGCAGGGCTTCGTCGTCGATGCGGGAGACCTGATGAAACTTGTGATGGCCAAGGCCGGCGCGCGCCTCGTCGACGACGCCGACCGGAAACTCGCGCACGAACTCAGCGACTGCCTGTGGAGCGTGCTCGTGCTTGCCCGCCTCTACGGCGTGGACATGGAAAAGGAATTCCTGAAGACGATGGACGAATTGGAGCAGGGCATGGCGCGGAACGCAGAAAACTGAGGCGAAACGCGAAGCGGCGCCGCAGAATCCGGGTGGTGTATTTTTTCGTGTCCAACCGCGCCAATCGTCGGCAATTCTCTTTTCCCATGCAGATCGAACGCCCCGGGCTTATCGTCGCCGACAACTGGCAGGAATACCAACTGCTCGACAGCGGCGATGGCATGAAGATGGAGAAATGGGGTCCCTACACGCTCGTCCGGCCCGATCCGCAGATCATCCGGCCGAAGTCGGGCGACCGGGAGTGGAAAGGCTGGGATGGTTTTTATCACCGCAGCGAGACCGGCGGTGGCAAATGGGAATACCGCACCAAGTTGCCGGATAATTGGACGATTCGCTACGGCGCGCTGACCTTCCGCATCCATCCGACCAGTTTCAAGCACACGGGTCTTTTTCCGGAACAGGCCGTGAACTGGGATTGGTTCACCAAGCGGATCAAGACCGTCCGTGCCTCCGGGCGCGAAGTCAGCGTCTTGAATCTCTTTGGTTACACCGGCGCCGCGACGGTGGCCGCGGCGCACGCCGGGGCCAGCGTCTGCCACGTGGACGCCGCCGAGGGCATGGTGAAGTGGTGCAAGGAAAACGCCGCCCTCTCGGGTCTCGCCGAGGCGCCCGTGCGCTACATCGTCGACGACTGCCTCAAGTTTGTGCGCCGCGAGATCAAGCGCGGCCGGCGCTACGATGCCATCATCATGGACCCGCCCACCTACGGCCGCGGGAGCACCGGGGAAATGTGGAAGCTCGAGGACCACCTCTGGGAGCTGCTCAGCGAGTGCAAACAACTGCTGAGCGACCGTCCGGTGTTCTTCCTCGTCAACGCCTACACCGCACGCCTCTCGCCCACGGTGGTCATCAATCTGCTCGACGGCCTGATGCACGACGCCGGCGGCCGCATCCACGGCGGCGAAGTCGGCCTGCCGATCCAAAGCGACGGCAAAATTCTTCCCTGTGGCATTTTTGGCCGGTGGGAATCAACTTGATTCCAAATCGTTCTCGTTCTGTTCCCCATTCTTCGCTTTCCTCATTCCAATCATGAAAGTCATCACCGCTCCTGACGCACCGGCCGCCATCGGCCCCTACTCTCACGCGATTCACGCCGGCCCGTTTGTGTTTTGCTCCGGCCAGACGCCGCTCGACCCCGCCACCGGCAAGTTGGTCGAAGGCGACGTCGAAGCGCAGACCCATCAGGTTTTCAAAAATGTGCGCGCCGTCCTTTCCGCCGCCGGTCTCACCTTGCAGGACGTCGCCAAGTCCACGGTTTACCTGAAGGACATGGGGGATTTCCAAAAGATGAATGTGATCTACGAGGCCGCGTTCGCCCCGCACAAACCCGCTCGCACGACCATTCAAGCGGGTAAACTGCCGCTCGATTGCCGCGTGGAAATCGAGGTCATCGCCCACAAGGGTTGATCTGGCGATGGACTCACTCGCCGAGGCCTGTTTCTCCAGCGAAAACACACGCCCCCCCGCACTCCGGCTGACAGGTATTCGTGCCGTCGGAGGCGGAGCCTCTACGCTCTCCCAAACCCCTTGGTTGTGAATACGAATCTCCGCATCGGCATCGATGGTGGCGGCACCAAGACGGAGCTGATTCTCGTCAACGCCTCGGGTGCCATCGTCGCCCGCCAAGTCGCGCCCGGTTGCAACCCGAGTCATGTCGGTCCGGAGCGGGCCCGCGAAATCGTCACGGCTGCGCTCGGGGCTCTCGTTGCCACCCCTCCTGTCGCCATTGAAGGCGCTTCGATCAGGGCCACCCACCTTTATATGGCGGGCAGTCCGGAATTTTGGACGACTTTTGCGGCGGCGCTTTCTGGTTATGGACGAGTCACGGCATCGCCGGATTCGTTGCCCGCGCTCGAACTCGCCACCGGCGGCGCGCCCGGACTCGTGCTGCACGCGGGCACCGGATCCTTCGTCGCCGCGCGCGCGCCGGATGGTTCGGTTCACTACGCCGGTGGACTCGGTTGGAAACTCGGCGATCCGGGCAGTGGTTTCGAGCTGGGACGTCGCGGCATCGCTCACGCCCTTTTGGAACTGCAGGGCTGGTCGGGCCCCAGCGAGCTCAGTGCCGCCCTGAAAACACACACCGGGCTCGCCGATTCATTTACCATCACGCGACACTTTTACGGCGCTGCCGATGCCAACGCCCAAATCTCTGCCTTTGCCCCTCGGGTGATTGAGCTCGCCCAATCCGGCTGCCAGCCCGCGCAAGCCATCGTCGTCGAGACCCTGTCCGGATTTGTTGCCCAAGCGCGGCTCGTCACTGAAAAATTCTTTTCCACCGCCACCGTTCCCTGTGGGGTGAGCGGGGCCGTATTGAATAATCCCGTTGCGGTTTGCGCTTTGCGGGCCATCGCCGAGACGAACCAGTGGCTGGTGGATTTCCGTTTTATCACTGATGCGCCGATAGAAGGCGTGCGGCGGCTGTTGGCTCGTGCCGAAAGCGGCTCCTAACCGACCGAATCAGCCACAACCCTTGGCTGGTCTCACTGCTTGCGGGCACGTGGCGTGTGCGTGATGGTGCGCCCGTGGCCAGCAATTCGTCCAGCGTTCGATCCGTGATTCGTCTCCCGGAGCCCGAGTGGCTCGAACGGCGGCGCGCCCACGAGCAACGCGTGGATCAGTGGGCCGGTCCTCATCAAGCGCGCAAGTCGCACGGCGAAAAACATCCGGTGGAGGATTTCCTGTGGGAATACTACGGCAACCGACCGAGCTGGCTGCGCCGCTGGCACCCCGGCCCCGACGTCATTCTCGAAGGCGCAGTCGCCCGCGATTACCTTCGCTGGCCAGAGTATCAAGGGGTCGATGGCGGCGTGGGCCTCGATCTCGCGACCTTTGCGGCGAATCGCCGCGATTCCCTCGCGTGGCTGCTCGGCATGTTGCGCGCCACGGCCGAACGCGCACCGCAATTCGCCTGTTATGGTCTGCATGAATGGGCCATGGTCTTCCGGTTGCAACCCGACGAGATCCGGCACGCCAACTGGCCCTTGCGGTTTTCGCCGGAGGAGACCGCGCGCATCGTCGAATCGATGCCCGTGCGGTGTTCTCACCTCGATGCGTTCCGTTTCTTCACCGCCGCTGCGCGTCCGCTCAACCGCCTGCAACCTGAGCGCGCCACCATCACGCAAAGCGAGCAACGCGGCTGCCTGCACGCCAACATGGATCTCTACAAATGGGCGTTCAAACTCGCGCCGTTCACGCCCAGCGAACTCGTGGCCGATTGCTTCGCCCTCGCGCGCGCGATTCGCGAGGTCGACATGCGCGCCAGTCCATATGACCTGCGCGCGCTCGGTTACGAACCCATCACGATCGAGACACCGGAGGGTCGGGCCGACTACGAACAGCGCCAACGCACCTTTGCCGGGCAAGGCCAACCCTTGCGCGCCCGGTTGATCGCCCTCTGCGAACACTTGCCCGGGACCTGATTATTTTTACCGGAATGCGTGCGACCCTGTCGGTGTCTCCAAGTGCACACGCTGCGGGATTGCTTCGGGAACTGCCGCGCGTAGGTTGAACGAGACATGGCCATGCCGGGCTACATCATCCAAGATCGCACGCCGAAGAAACCGAGTTATCCGATTCGCGATGAACTGCGCGCCTACCTGCGCCGCTATCACCGCGATCGCGATCTGCCCGTCACCTACGAACGGTTGCGCGGCTTTCATGAGGCCATGCCGCTGATGGATGCCGAGGGGCGCAACACGCTGTGGGAAACAGTCGTTTATCGCGCCGAGGAGATGCCTGCGATCAATGATGCGTTGAAGCGCATCTACGCCATCCTGAAGGTCGATGGTGATTTCTCGGTGGTTGAACATCTTTACATCGACCGCGTCGACTTCTGCAGCTTTGGCAACTCGATGCCCTTTCGCGTCCGCATCGTAAACGCCTACAACGAGAATCAGGACTATTTCTACGTGAAGAAAGCGGATGCCTCCCGCGTTTACGGGCTCGAACTCGAGCACCTGCTTTCACCCAACCGGCTGAATTTCCTCACCCACGGCAACACCCTGGTGGAGGAACACATTGCGGGCGTGCCGGGCGACGTGTTCATTGATCGCTGGCTCAACGACCCGACCCTCCGCCCGATCCGCATCGCAAAGGAGTTGGTTAAGTTCAACGAGCGCTGCTTCATCCGCCTGCTCGGAGACATGCGCAGCTACAACTTCGTGGTCGTCATCACCCCGGATTTTGAGAGCGCCCAACTGCGCATCCGCGCGATGGACTTCGATCAACAGAGTTTCAACGGGCGCAAAAACTTCTACCTGCCGCAATTCTTCAAGGACAACACGCCGCTCGTGGATTTTTGCATCAAGCATCTGCACGCCAAGACAGCCTACCAATACCAGCGGGAAGAGCAGACCCTGATGCTGCAGCGGGCCGAGCTGGCCGAGTTGCGGCTGACCGCCCTGCTCGAGGCCATGGCGGCGGACCCCATTGCCCCGGAAGAAAACGTGCGTCAATTACGCGAGGGCCTGGCCGACCATTACGGCTCGAAGGATTTTCTCCAGTGCACGACCATGGGCGCCCTCGTCCGGGAAAGTCTCGCCAAGACACGCGCGCGGATTGAGCACGACACCGCCGGGTCGGCGCCAGCCTAGTATTACTTTGTGATGTTCCTCGCAAAAAAGGAGCGACTCCGATTGTAACCTATTAGGTTACACTCACTGTGGGAATCAGCGAAATCCTGACAGTGAATCTCACAGAGTAACGCTAGAAGAACCTTCGACGAATCGGGCGCGGATGACGCGCAATCACGCGCGCCAGGCACAAGCAGGCTTGCTCCGAGAGTGCGGCCCTGAATAGCCTGGGCGAACCACCCTGCCAATACCGTGATTCTGCTCGTCAAGAATCTGCTTTTCACCCTTCTGGTGCCCGGGTTCGTCGTCGGTTGGATGCCGCTCTACTGGCTCGAATCTCAGTCCGCTTGGCCGGACGATCTTGGGCCCCACCATCTGATTGGTCTGACCCTCGGCATCGTCGGTTTGATCGCCTACCTGCATTGTCTCGGGCATTTCATGATTCGCGGCAAGGCCACACCAGCACCGATCGATCCGCCAAAGAAACTCATGCGGCGCGGACTCTTCGCATGGGTCCGCAATCCGTTTTATCTCTCGGTTCTCGCGATGGTCGCCGCGGAGGGCCTCTTCCTGCTCTCATGGCACATCGTCCTTTACTGGGTGGTTCTCGCGTGCGCGTTTCAGCTTTTTGTCGTGCTCTACGAAGAACGCGAGATGAGCCTGCGCTACGGGGCGATGTATGAGGACTACATGCACGCGGTGCCGCGCTGGATTCCGCGTCGTCCGAAAAACACCGGCTAGCCCGCCGCGGGGCGCGGCATTCGCCTACTCGATCCGGCCTTCGTCGAACTCGATCAAGTCGACCACGCTGACGATCTGATCGACGCGGTCGGCGCAACCCATGTTCGTCAGCGCCTCGCGCAGAAACTCGCGCCCACTCGGGGTCATGCCCTTTTGCACGTAGTTGCGATTCCATTGCGCGACCCGTAGATCCGAGGGAAACAGCGCCCGCAGGCGTCGGTCGGTTTCACCATCATCCCGACCCGCCGCGATACCCTCGTGCACGATTTTTTCAACGTCACCGGGGTCGATTCCCAAGTGCAAGCATAAAAACCGGTCCATCCCCCGTTTGTAATTTTTGGCGTAGCTGGCGGGCAGCGCGCCGTGTTCCTTCACATAGCGGCACTTCGCGAGGAAACGCGGAAGATGCAACAAGCCCGTGCCGGCGTGGGGACAATAAGCGGACGGCAGGCAGGTGAGGACTTCGCCGCTGGATCCGGGAATGGGTTTCGATGGCATGCCGGTGGCGAGCGAATCAACAGGACCGCGCCGTGGCAAGCGCGGGACGGCCCCCGGGCTCCGCCGCG
>CAMTVF010000088.1:0-10609 GCA_947085115.1 uncultured Opitutaceae bacterium
CTCAATACATGCTCCGCAAGTTACTTTCCAAGATCAAGCAGACGCTCAAGCCCGGTGCCAAGACCGCCGGTGCGAAGTCCGCGCATAGCAATCAGCCGGTCAAACCGGCCTCCCGTGGAGGACACTCCAGTGATCGCCCGGGGCCCGGTTCTCAGCGCAAGCCAGAGCCCCACGGTCGCAAGCACGAACCTCGTGCGCATGGCCATGGATCTCGGGGCCGGAGTCCGGAGCCTCGTTCCCATCGCGGCGGGCAGCAGGATCGGAAACATGAGCCTCGCGCGCATGCACCTGCTCCCCGCACTGGGGGCCCGGCGAAGCCATTGCCCGGGGTGCCGAAGATGGATACCGCGTTCACGGCTCTCGGTCTGAACGACCGCATCGCCTACTCCGTGCAGCAGATGGGCTATGAAACCCCGACTCCGATTCAAGCCGAAGGGATCCCGCAAGTGCTGGCCGGCAAGGATGTCATCGGCTCGGCCCAGACCGGCACCGGCAAGACAGCCGCGTTTGCCCTTCCCATTTTGCAGCGCCTCGGCACACACGGCAAGTTGCGCTGTCTCATTCTCGAGCCGACGCGCGAACTCGCGGTGCAGGTCGAGGAGGCCTTCAGGAATTTCGCCAAGCACACCGATCTGCGCACGACGGTCGTCTATGGCGGCGTCGGCTACGGCAAACAACGCGAAGACCTCTCGCGCGGCGTGGATATTCTCGCGGCGACGCCGGGTCGCCTGCTCGATTACATGGAGCAGGGGGAAATCCTGCTCGATAACGTCGAGGTGCTCGTGCTCGACGAGGTCGACCGGATGCTCGACATGGGATTTTTGCCCGATGTGAAACGCATCGTCTCCAAGGTGCAGAAGAACCGACAGACGCTGTTTTTTACAGCCACCTTGCCGCCCGAAATCGAACAACTGGCGGCGTGGGCCTTGCGCGATCCGTTCAAGATCGCCGTGAGCCGTGAGCGCTCGACCGCGGAGACGATCACGCATGCTTTTTATCCGGTGGTGCAGTCCCAGAAATTCGAACTGCTCGCCCGGTTGCTCGAGGACACGCAGTATCACAGCGTCATCATCTTCTCGCGCACCAAGGCCGGTTCCGACTACGTCGCGAGCCGTCTGCAGCGGGCGGGCCACACGGTGGCCGTCATGCATGCGGATCGCAGCCAGCAGGAGCGCACCGATGCGTTGAAGGGTTTCAAATCAGGCAAATACGAAGTGCTCGTGGCGACCGATCTGGTCGCGCGCGGCCTCGATATCGCCGACGTCTCGCACGTCATCAATTTCGACGTGCCGGAAAATCCCGAGGATTACGTTCACCGCATCGGCCGCACCGGTCGTGCGCAAAAAACGGGCGATGCCTTCACTCTCGTGACTGAGGAAACCTGGCGCGATGCCCGCAGCATCGAGCGCTTCATCGGCCAGAGCATCGACTGGAAAAAGGTCGATGGCTTCGAATACATCTACTCCGGCATTTTTGACGGTGGCGGCATGCCGCAGGTCGCACCCGAGAAACCGAAGAGCCGCCTGACCCGCGGCGGCCGACGCTGAACCGGCGTGCGTGGCGTGCAACGCGGCCCGGTGGCTGCGCCCCCGCTGCTCGATATGAGACTCGAAATTCCCCCCGGTGAATTTGCCGGTTACATTTTTGACTGCGACGGCACCTTGGTGGACACGATGCCGCTGCACTTTCGCGCCTGGAACGCCGCTCTGCAACGCTTCGGTTTGAAGGGTGAGTTGAGCGAGGATCTTTTTTATTCCTTGGGCGGGGTGCCGACACGGCGCGTGGCCGAGCTGCTCGGGGAACACTACGGGCTGACGCTCGATCCGGACCGCATGTTCGTGGAGAAGGAGGAGTTGTTTTTGGAAATGCAGGGCGACCTGCGCGTGATTCCTGCAGTGGCCGATTTCGCGATCGAGGTGGCGAAGCGTTTTCCAGTGAGCGTCGCCTCCGGTGGACCCAAACCAATCGTGAGGAAGACGCTGGAGCTCGTCGGGCTTTCCGACCTTTTCCCGATTCTGGTGACGCCGGAAGATGTCGTGCACGGAAAACCCTCGCCGGATATGTTTCTCTTGGCGGCGGAGCGGATGGGTGTGGCGCCGGGAAAGTGTCTGGTTTTCGAGGACGCCGAGCCGGGCTATCGCGCGGCCGAGGCGGCGGGGATGGCGTTCGTGCGCGTGCCGAGCCGGACGATGGCGCGATGAACTGACGCGCGTGGCGCGGGTTTTGGTTTGAGTCGGGTGAGCGGGCGCGGTGAAGGTATGGCCATGACTTACCCGGAGTTGGCCAACCCTAGGATTCTAACGCAGCCGGTTTACGAACCGGGAAAGCCGATTGATCAGGTAGCGCGCGAACTGGGCTTGGATCCAGCGACGATCATCAAGCTCGCGTCGAACGAGAATCCATTCGGACCGTCGCCGAAAGGGGTCGCGGCCGGTGAAAAGGCGCTGCGCGTAGCGCATCTTTATCCCGACGGCGGTTACTACCTGCTGCGTGAGCGACTCGCCCGCAAGTGGGGCCTGGGCATGGACCAATTCATTATTGGCGACGGCTCCAACGAGATCATCGAATTGCTCGGTCACGCGTTTCTCTCGCCCGATGTTGAGTGCGTGATGCATCAGGCGTCGTTTGTGGTCTACAAGCTCGTCACGCTGATGTTTGGCGCGACACCGGTTGAGGTGCCGTTGGCAGCGGGGTTGCAACAGGACCTGACCGCCCTGGCCGCAGCGGTGACTTCCCGGACGCGTTTTGTTTTTCTCGCGAGCCCCGCCAATCCGGTGGGCGTTGCGAACACCGGGGCGGAGATTTATAAATTGGTGAGGTCCTTGCCGCCGCATGTGATCTTCGTTTTCGACGAAGCCTATGCCGAATACCTCGATAACCCGCCGGATTTGCGCCCGTTGATCGCGGAGGGACGCAAAGTGGTTGGTCTGCGCACGTTTTCGAAGATCTATGGACTGGCCTCGTTGCGGGTGGGTTACGGCTACGGAGCCAAAGAATTGATCGCGATTGTCCAGCGGGCGCGCCAGCCGTTCAACGTGAACGCCGTGGCCGCCGCCGCAGCGACGGCCGCGCTCGATGACGATGCGTTTGTCGAGCGGTGCCGCCGCGAAAACCGTGCGGGCTTGCAGCAACTGAGTGATGGTTTTGCCAAGCTCGGACTCGAGCTCGTGCGGGGTTCGGGGAATTTTCTGCTCGTGAAGGTGGGTGATGGCATGGCGGTCTTTGATGCGCTCCAGCGCCGCGGGGTCATCACGCGACCCGTGAAGCCTTACGGTCTGCCCGAATGGCTGCGCGTGAGCGTTGGCACGCGGGAACAGAACGACCGTTTGCTCGAAGGCCTCACCGCCGTGCTGCTGAGCCGGGCTTAGCCGGATCCATTCAATTGAACCGCGAATGAACACGAAGGGACACGAATGAAAAACAGGGCTGCAGGCAGCCGGTTTTGATGCCCACCAAGAAGTGAATGATTTTCTTCCCCGCCTTTCCCCGGCCTCTTCCGAATTGGTGTCCATTCGTGGTTTCCTGCTGCATCGTTACGGCTTAGAGCGGGGTTTTGGTGGTCGCACGTGCGAGATGGGCCCGCAATTGGGCGAGCAGGGGCTTATGCTCGGGATGCAGCAGATTGAAGTCGCGGCCCAATTCCCGATAAACGAGCGCGAGCACTTCGTGCGAGGGTCGGCGCATGGCCATCAGCCGGCGCACATGGCCCGGCAAGGTGTCGAAATGATGATGTTGGGCCTCAAGGCGGACCAGTGCTGTGAGCGCGGATTGGTTGAGCCGATCCAAGGCAACGGCGCGGCTCAGAACCGTGCGGGCATGGGCGGGATGACCCAACGTGATGAGGCGAGTGGCAATGGCGTGAAGATTCTCGGCCCGCAGATTCGGCTGGGCGAGGAGGTGATCCAGATGCAACCGAGCCTCGTCCGGGCGATTCAGCCCGAAAAATGCGACGGCCTGCAAGCTGTCGAAGACGGCGGCGAAGCGCGCCGCCCATTTGGGGTTTTCAGTGGTATAGGCGCGAATGAGGTCGAGGCCCTCAGCGTATCGACCGGCAACAATCGCTGCCTCGGCGGCCATGAGGGCCGGAGCTTCGGTCGGCCAGCCCTTTTGACGAAACACCTTCTCGATGCGCCTGGCCAGTTCGGGTCGGCCGGTGTTGGCGGCGAAATCGCCCAAGGCCAGCAGCGCGCCTTGATCCTGACCGAATTGGTCGATGTAAGACTGGATTTCGCGCTCGAGCGTTTCCGGATCGCGCTGCTGATGGTTGAGATAGAGGGAATCGATCCGGGGCGCGTGGGAGAACGGGTTGTTCGAAAGTCGAAGTGTCGCATTGAGCGCGATCTGGCGGGTCTGCCCTAGCTCTCGCCGAATCTGACCGATCAAGACATAAGCTTCCTCGGGTGCCGTGCCGCGCTGGACGAGGTCGTCGAGGCCGAGGAGAGCGAGCTCGCCGTAGCCTCTTTCGAGATCGATCCGCGCTTGGAGCAGCGTGCCTTCGGGCGATTGATCAAGGCGATGGACCCGCACCAAGGACTCGGCTTCGTCGAGACTGCCGCGAAAATAGGCTATGGTTGCGGCATAGAGTCCAACGAGCCGCCGGTGAGCAAAGTCGGGCTGGGCGAGCAGTTGCTCGCAGGCGAGCGCAAGTTAAGAATCATACTGAAATTCGAGCAGAAATTGCAGACTCGCTTTCAGATAATTGAGATCTTGGGAAAGAGTCAAAAGATTATCACTGATAACGAATTGAGCCAAATCAGGTCGTCGATAAAGAACGTGGAGGCGGGCCAGACTCAGGCGCCCACTTGTGTTGCGGGGCGAGCGAGCCACTCCCGTGCGATAGAGGTGGAGGGCACGGTCAAATTCGCGCCGGTCGATCGCCGCCGATGCTTCTTCGAGATGATGCTCCCCAATTGATTGGCGTAAATGATTCCATCGAAACGGGAGGACGATGTCGACCCACGCGGCTTGGCGCACGCCTTTTGCGTAGTGGAGGTAGCCCCAGAGAGCCCCGCTGCTTCCAACCCAGCCCAAGGCAAGCAAGAAAAACAGCGCTCCCGCAATGGGTTTCCAGAGGTGGATAATCGTGCCCCGACCGTCACGATCCGTGAACGGTTTGAAGAAGCATGAGGCAAAGCGCTTCATGGCAGATTGAGCGGATATCCATCTTGGCGCTCAGGCAGATCCAAAAAATGATCAACAATAAGTAAAATTTGCCCTTGATACCGAAAATCCTTTGTATCTTGCTGATCCCATGAAGTTCGTCGGGCCTTCGTTCTTCAATAACACCTACGCCATTGAAAACAAACCCCAGAATCCTCTTCCTGACCGCGTTGACCAGCATTAGCCTCAATGCGGCGCCATTCCTGTCGTTGGGAGACAACGCCGAACTGTTTCTGACCGCCACTGCCTCAGTAACTGTCGATGACAACATCTACTTGCGCAACGCGAACGAAGTTGACGACATGATCTTCACCTTCGCGCCGGGCATTGATCTGGTGTTCGGCCGAAACGCGCTGACATCGGGGAATTTTTACTACCGCCACGATATTCTCCGTTACAGCGATGTTTCCAAGCAGAATACCGATTTGGCGAGCGTGGGGTTCAATTCGCTCTACAATAGCGGCAAATCGAAATTCGATCTCGGTGGCTCCTACGTTGAGACGGCGCAAAACGATCCCAGCGTCCCGGGTGCGATTGTCGGACGCAACCTGACAAATTTCCGTGTTCTCGCCGAAGTTGGCGCGACGGAGAAGACCGCGTTCGGCGCCGGCATCCGTTATGAAAACACCGATTACGATCTGGGCGGTGCCTTTCGCGACGCCGAGATCTGGAGCGTGCCGATGGATGCCTATTTTGAGTATTCTCCGAAATTGGCGCTGAGCTTGGGTTACCGCTACCGTTCCACCGACCTCTCGGGCACCGCCATCGATAGCAAGGATCACTTTGCCAACATTGGTGCGCGTGGCGAATTCACCCCGAAGCTGATTGGGCAGGTTCGTGTGGGTTATTCCAAGAGAACCTTCAGCCGCACTATCGCCGATGACAGCGCCATCGGCATCGAGTCCAATCTGACCTATTCTTATTCGCCCAAGACGACCTACTCCATCGGGGTAAGCAATGATTTCGGCAGTTCGGCGCTCGGCGAATCGACCAAGAGCCTCTCCTTCACCCTTGCGGCGAGCAATCGCTTCGACGAGCAATGGGGCTGGAATGCCAATCTGGCCTTCCGCGCGATCAACTATCCGACCCGCTCGGATGATTTTCTGCAGGGCGGGTTTGGCGTCTCCTACACTTACAGTGCCTTTGTGGACTTCACCGCCTCGGTAACTCATCGCAAGCAGAGTTCCGACTTTGCGGCCTTCGAGTTCTCCAACAATGTGTTCAGCGTTGGGGCGAACATCCGCTACTAATTCACCCGAACGTTTTTGCTGGCGGAAGAGGATCGGCGGCGATCCTCTTCCGTTTTTCTATTCCTACATGAGAAAACTACTTCTGCTCGGAGCGATTGCCTTGGGTTTTTGCTCAACCAGCATGGCCCAGACTAGCGTGGCCGCCGCGGAGGTGGACTATGTCCTGCAGCCGCTCGATCTCCTGCGCATCGTCGTCTTTCAGGAGCCGGATCTCGAGCGCCAGGTGCGCATCAGCCAGGAATATACCATCCACCTTCCGCTGATCGGCACGGTGGACCTTTCGGGCCGCTCCGTCCGGCAGGCCGAGGAACTGCTGCGCGAACGATATGATGCCGACTTCCTGAAGAATCCGCAGATCACGATCACGGTTCTGGAATACACCGTGCGCACCGTGCAGGTCCTTGGGTCCGTCAACCAGCCCGGAGCAATCGCCTTCACGCCGGAGCAGCAAATGGGCATGCTTGAGGCGATTGCCCGCGCGGGCGGCTTCAACCGCCTCGCCGAGCGGCGCCGCGTGCGCCTGACGCGCACCATGCCGGATGGCCGCTCGGAAAACGTCACCATCAACGTTGACGAAATCATTCAAGGCAACTCCACGGAGAAATGGTTGCTGAAGAAGGGCGACATCATCTTCGTTCCCGAACGCATCCTTTAAGCAAATGGAACCGCAACAATATGAAAAGGGTTCCGGCGGCGGCGCCTATCCCTACACCTACTACGGCCACAACCAAGGGGGCTATGGTGCTGGCGGCGACACCACCGTGCAGCGCGGTTTTCAGGACTATGTCCTGATCCTCCGCGAACGCGTCTGGTATATTTTGGTCGTCTTCCTCCTGGTCTTCAGTTCGGCCGTGGTCTACACGTTCACGCGGACCAAGGATTACATGTCGGTCGCAAGCGTGCAGATTTTCCGCCGCGATCCGGTCGTCATGCAGATTCAAGGGGTGGTGGATAATGAAATCCGCTCTGCCGAGGATCTAAACACCCAGGTCAAGGTCTTGGAGAGTCTGACCATCGTCAAGAACGTGGCGGATCGCCTGACGGGTGAGGACCTCCGGCAGTTTCTTGCCCCTTACCGGAAAGAGAACAGCGACGACGAACCGATTGATGCGGCCCGCATTATTTTCAGCAACCGGAAGGTCGTCCCGGTCCGCCTCAGTTTGATCATCCAGGTGCAATATACACACCCGGACAAGTTTGTCGCCGCCAAGGTCGCGAATCTCTTCCTCGACGAGTTCACCGCGCATAATTCACGACTCCGGATCGAGGAGTCCATGAAGGCGGTCGACGAGTTGAAGATCCGCGCCGACCAGCAGAAGAAACGCGTCGAGGAGATGGCGATCAGTCTTCAGGCCTACCGCGAGAAGAACAACCTGATCTCGCTCGATCAGCGCAAGGACATTGTCACGGAAAAGCTCAAGGCTCTTAACATCTACGTCACGCAGACGAACGCGCGCTTCAAGGACGCCGAGGTTCGCTGGCATCAGGTGCAGGAACGCCGGGAGCCGCTTACCGCACTCCTCGACCTCCCCTTTATTTCGAGCCAGCAGCTCATTGTTCAGCTGGTGCAACAGGTCGCCACGCAGAAGATCATCATCGCCCAGCTTCGGGAGCGCTATCGCGAGAAACACCCGAAGATGATCGAGGCGATCAATTCACTCAACCAAACCGAATTGGAGCTCAATCGCGCCATCACGACGATGGCGTCGATGGTGGAGGCGGAATACCAGACCACCTTTCGCAACGACCGGGAGGCGCGGGCCTCCCTGGCCGCGCAGGAGACCGAGTCACTGGATCTCGACCGCGCCGCCGTTGAATACACCAATCTCGAACGCGATTTCCGCATCAGCGAGCAGCTGCTGCAAAACACGCTCGCCCGCATGAAGGAAACGGCGATGACGAGCACGATCGAAACGCAGAACTCCCGCATCGTCGATCGCGCCGCGCCGTCGCGCCGGCATTACACGCCGAACATTCCCCTGAATCTCGCCTTGGGTTTCCTTGGCGGTATTGCGCTCGGCACCGCCTTCGCCTTCTTCGTCGCCTATATCGACGATCGCGTGAAGAGCTCCTTTGATATCGAGGGCGTGATTGGACTGCCGTTGGTCGGAATCATTCCCGAAATCAAGCGGATGGAGCAGCCCGAGAAGGCGCAGATCGTCATTAATAATCAGGACAAGCAGGTCGCCGAGGCCTTCCTCGCGTTGCACTCTTCCCTGCGCTTGAAGGACGAAAGCAAGAGCGCCCAAGCCTTGCTGGTGACCAGCACGGTGCCCGGTGAGGGCAAGTCGTTTGTATCAACCAATCTGGCGCTGACTTTTGCCAGCCACGGTGAGCGGGTCGTGATCGTCGATTGCGATCTGCGCAAGCCAAACATCCACAAATCGTTCCGCGTCGAGAACCTCAAGGGCGTCATCGACATCTGCGCCGGCACGGCGACGATCGACGACGTCGTGGTGAAAGATGTTCAACCGGGACTGGATATCATTCCCGCCGGCGGCCGCGCGAAGAACCCGACCCAGATACTGAACAGCAAGGGCTTCGAGGTGATGATTTCAGATCTTCGCAAGCGCTACGACCGCATCTTCATCGACACCCCTCCGCTCGCGGCGGTGAGTGATTCTTTGATCATCCTTCCGCTGGTTGATGGTTCGATCTTCACGATCTACTTTAATCGCGTGCGCCGGAAAGCGGCCCAGTTTGCGGCCCGCCGCCTGCTGGAGGCCAACGTCCCCTGCTTTGGCGCGGTGCTCAATGGCCTCAATTTGGCTGTCTCGGGCTACTACTACGCGCAATACTACGACAAGTCCTACAAGGACTACTACATCACGTTGGCAAAGCGCGACGGCGACGAGCCCGCACGTTAACGCTTGGTTTTTCTGCGGCGTCCAGCCGCCCGCACCAAGCGATCGTTGATGGCGAGGCCGAGTTCGCCGGCGGCAGCCGGCGCGGTCTCGCAGACGATTTGCAAAAATCCTCCGCAGTCCGCTTTCCGCAGCAATGAGTAGAGCGATCGAGCCGCAGCGGACGCCGAGCCTCTGGCGCTGAGCCAGAAAGCATTCCGACCCGATGGTCCGCTTGGTTTTTTCCAATAAATCAGAGCCGTCTGCCCGTCGGTCTGATGAGTGCTGATGCGTTTCTGCAATACGAGAGGCGTGTGCGGGCTGTAATGATGCGCGAGCATTCCCGGCGCGAGCACGGGGGTGTTGCGATTGGTCGGCTTGCCGCCACGGGCGCTGATATTTTCAGATCGCAGGGCGTCGGTGATAGCTCGGCCAGATATAGAGCCGGGCCGCAGAATACGCCATTTTCCGGGAACGCTGACATCGATGATTGTTGATTCCACGCCAACCCGGCAGGCACCGCCATCAAGCACGTGCGGGATGCGGCCCTTCAGGCCGTCCAGCACGTGTGCCGCCGTGGTCGGGCTCACGTAACCGAACGGATTCGCGCTGGGGGCCGCCAATGGCACGCGGGCGAGCCGCAGGATTTTCCGGGCCAGCGGATGGGCGGGTGACCGGAGGGCGACGGTCTTCTGTCCGGACGTGACGATTGCGGGCACCACCGCTTTTTTATGCAAGACCAGCGTGAGAGGGCCCGGCCAAAAGGCCCGGGCCAACGCGCGGGCCGCATCATTAAATTCAGCCAACGCTTCCGCCGCGTGGAGGTTGCTCACGTGGACGATGAGCGGATCGTTGGCGGGCCGGCGCTTGGCGGCGAAAATCCTCCGACAGGCCCGGGCATCGAGCGCATTGGCGGCCAGTCCGTAAACGGTTTCGGTTGGCAATGCCACCAGTTCACCCCGCCGAAGTGCGGCGGCCAACCGGCGCAACGCCGTGGGAGTCGGAGAATGAACGCGGGTCTGCATGCCGAAAAACAAAAAGCCGGAGCGTTTGCTCCGGCTCAATGAGAAAGGAGGTCGAATGCCAGCTTACTGCATGACCAGCATGTTGCGCGCGCGCTTGATCATGCGGGTGACTTCACGCTGCTGCTTGGCTGACATGCCCGTGTATTTGCGTGGCAGAAGTTTGCCCGTGTCCGTGATGTAGCGGGACATCAACTGGGGTTGGGTCATCGGAATTTCTTCGGGCTTGATGCTCTGGGTCTGCTGTTCGGTGCTCATGTGAATTGGAAAAGAGGATCAGATGTTGCGGTCGCCCCCTGACCTGTCAACGGGCATTTTGAGATTGCCTCGGCGC
>CAMTVF010000089.1:0-7531 GCA_947085115.1 uncultured Opitutaceae bacterium
GCGGGGAAACCACAGAGGTGCGGAGGACACGGAGCTGGGCCGGTCGATGTGAACCACGGAGACACAGAGGCACGGAGGAAAACCACTGAAGAAAAGAATCTGAGCCCGAAGCACGGTTCCTCCTCCGTTCTCTCTGTGTCTCTGTGGTTCAAAACTCACCGGGTGACACCAGCGGTTCAAATCCGGCCAAGAAAAAGCCCACCCGGTGTGGGTGGGCTGTTTTTGGGGGAGGTCCGATGGAATCGGAAACGGTCCGCGATGGGTGCGGGCTTACTCGAGGCCGATCATCTGCGCGATCATCGGGGCGAAGCGCACGATGAGTCCGGCAACGCACATCGAGATCGAGCGGCGGGCGAAATCCGCGGGTGCCGCCTCGCTCGAGGGCTGCATGGCTTCGTCGATCCCACAGGCGCGCCATGGCACGCTCCACCTGATGTGCGGAGGAGATCGCGCGACGTTTGAGCGGGTGAAACCGATTCTCGAAAAACTCAGCAGCGCCCTGCGCTACATCGGCGTGGCCGGACAGGCGGCGCAGGTGAAGGCTCTCGTGAACATGGTCATGAACATCAACACCGCCGGTCTCGCCGAGGGACTGGGCCTTGGTCAGGCGCTCGGGCTCAACCCCGACATGCTGCGCGAGGTCTTTGCCCAGGCCGGCGCGAACTCTCAGGTGCTGAAGACCGACGGCGAGGATATGCAGCAGCGGGCGCACGAGTGTTTCTTCTCCGCCGCGCACGCTGCGAAAGATTCGGGCATCGCGCTGCAGCTCGGCCGGGATGCCGGCCTGAAACTGCCGCTCGCTGCGGCGGCTGCGGCGCAGTTCGACCGGATGATCGATCTCGGTCTCGGTGACCTGGACAAGAGCGGCGTGGCCGAGCTGACCTTCAAGGGCCGGCACGGTTGAGCGCGGGTCCCGGCCCACGGGAGCCGATGAAATATCATGAGGTTGCGGCTTGTCGTGGAGCGCGGACTATGCCGCACTGCTGGGCGATGGAATCGCACGCCGTTGTCTTTACTGGGCCGGGGCAGGTAGCCTTTCATAAAATCACCAGCCCGGAACCGGAACCGGAGGATGTTGTGGTGGAGTTGCACCACTCGTGGATCAGCAACGGCACCGAGGGCTCCTTTTTGCGGGGGGAACGGATTTCCGGTGACGTGGCGTGGCGGCCTGGCGATCCGGTCCCGTTTCCCATGGTGGCGGGTTACCAGAAGGTCGGGCGCGTTCTATCGGTTGGCGCGGCGGTGAAGGAATTTGCTCCGGGCGACTGGGTTTTCGCCTCGATGAGCAAGGTCTGCGGGATGTTCGACAACCAGTTTGCAGGCCACGTCTCGCCGTCCGTGTGTGCGCAGGGCGCGTTGCTCCCCCTGCCCACAGGCGTGGACCCGGTGGCGTTTTCCGGACTCGTGCTCACTCAGGTGGGATACAATTGCGGCACCCGTTCGCCGGTCAAACCCGGCCAAGTGGCGGTGGTATTGGGCGACGGCCTCGTGGGCCAGTGGACGGGGCAGACGCTGGCACAGCAGGGCGCGAAAGTGGTGATGGTTGGTCGGCACGCAGACCGGCTGCGACGCTTCGCGCGCTTCGGCGCGACGGTGCTAAGCGGGACCGACAACGGGCTGGCGGCGGTGCGCGAGCTCGGGTGGGGACCCGTGCAGCTGTTCGTGGAGACGGCCGGCAGTGCGCAAGGGTTGCGCGACTTTCTGCCGGCGATGGCGCGCGGCGGACACATGGTGATCGCGGGTTTCTATCCGTCGGCTGGCGACGTGAACCTGCAGACAACGCTGCAACAATTTCGCAACTTCGAGATTTCCTTCGACCTTGCCTCGGGGGCGACGGCGGAACGCCTCGCCGCGACACTCGGGTGGGTGGCCGCCGGGAAACTCGACACACTGGGCTGTATCACCCACCGATTTCCGGTGGAGCAGGCCGCCGATGCGTGGGGGTTGATCGAAAGCAAACGCGAACCGGTGCTGGGCGTGGTGCTCGACTGGCCCGCCGCGCAAAGGAAAATCTGATTTCCCCATGACGATCCCGACGCAGATGAAGCGATTGCAAATCGAAGCGCCAGGGCGGGCGGTGTGGGGCGATGCGCCGGTGCCCGAGCCCGCTCCGGGGGAAGCGCTGGTGCGCGTGCAGGCGGTGGCAACGTGCCCGCACTGGGACCTGCACATCCTCGGCGGGCAGCCCATGTTTCCGGGAATGCGATTGGACTACCCCTATCTGCCCGGTCAACCGGGCCATGAGGCAGTCGGCGAAGTGGTGGCGCTTGGTGCGGGAGTGACCATGCTGCCCCTCGGGTCGCGGGTCGCCGTGTGGCGCGACACCGGCCGTCGGCCGCAGGGTTGCTACGCGCAATTCAACAGTCTGCGCGCGGAAGATTTGATCGTCGTGCCAGAGTCGCTGTCGGTGGCCGACCTTGCGTCGCTCGAACTGGCGATGTGCGTCGAGGTATCTTTTCAACAACTGGCCAAGCTCGGCGGGATTGCCGGGCGAAACATTGGCCTGGCCGGGCTCGGTCCGGCAGGCTTGGTCGCCGTGCAACTCGCGCGGGCCCACGGCGCGGCGGAGGTGGTGGGCATTGATCCCGTGGCGGAACGCCGGGCTCTGGCGCTGACTCTGGGTGCGCACCGTGCGGTGGCGCCGGATGCGGGCATCTGGCCGGCCTCGCGGTCGGCGGGTGCGCTCGACGACGCGATCGACCTGACCGGCGTGCCGGCCTCGATCGAATTCCTGATGGATCGCACGCGGCGCTGCGTGACGCTGTTCGGCGTGCTCCGCGAGGAAGTGCGTTTCTGCACGCGACACCTGTTCGGGCCGGGCCTGCTGCTGATGGGCTACGGTGAGCACAACCGCGCCGCCGCCGAGACGGCGCTGCGCTTCATCACCGAGGGCAGGTTGCGGCTCGCCCCGCTCATCACGCACACGCTGCCCCTCACCTGCTACGCGGATGGCGTCGACCTCCTCCGCCGCAAGCAGGCGATCAAGGTGCTGTTTGATCCGTGGGCGTGATTGAGGGGATGGGCAACAAAGAGGCCGCGACTTGCGTCGCGGCCTGAAAGTTCGTCGGGCGCGCGGCCCGAACATTGGAGGGTTCTTACTCGAGGCCGATCATCTGCGCGATCATCGGGGCGAAGCGCACGATGAGTCCGGCGAACACGACGGAGACGATCGAGATCAGCTTGATCAGGATGTTCAGCGACGGGCCGGAGGTGTCCTTGAACGGATCGCCGACGGTGTCACCGACGACGGTGGCCTTGTGGTCGGGCGAGCCCTTGCCGTAGACAATCGTCGTCGGGCGGCCGGCGGTGATTTCGTCGTCGGCGCGGGCCACGATGGCTTCGCGGACTTCGGCGGGGATCTTGTTGCGGATATCCGCGTTGGTCTTGACGTCCTCGGCGGTGATGCGGCCGTAGGATTCGAGGAGTTTTTTGGCGTTGTCCCACGCGCCACCGGCGTTGGCCATGAACACGGCGACGGCGAAGCCGGAAACCAGGCCGCCCGCGAGCATGCCGAGCACGCCGGCGACACCGAGGATGAGCCCGAGACCGATCGGGGCCGTGATCGCGAGGATCGAGGGCATGATCATTTCCTTTTGCGCACCGGCGGTGGAGATGGAAACGCAGTTGGCGTAATCGGGGTATTCGACGCCTTCGTGGGTGACGCGCTTGGGCCACGACTCAGGGTTGGCGATGTCGGCCTCGCTCATGCCGGCGGCGCGGAAGGCTTCGCGCATCTTGCCGAACTGGCGACGGCACTCGCGCATCATGCGGTAGGCGGCGCGACCGACGGCGTTCATCGTCAGGGCGCAGAAGAGGAAGGTGAGCAGCACGCCGATGAAGAGGCCGGCGATGACCTTCGGGTTGGTGAGGCTCACGTCGTAGTAACGCATGACTTCGTCGGTCGTCGCCTGGCGGGACGAGACGATGTCGAAGGTGATGTTTTTCGCGGCCCAAACAGCGGTGTAGCGGTTGGCGGAGAAGGCGTCGGTGCCGACGAAATTGACGGGGAGCTTGGCGCCGACCGGGAGGTCCCTGAGGGTCTTGCGCGGGAGTTCGTGCGACGGGAGAAAGAGAGCGCCGTCGTAGTAGTCGGCGCCGTCGGTCATGCCCTTCGGGAACGCGACGGCGAATTTGCCGTAGCCTTGGTGGACGGCGACGGGCGTGACCTGTTCGGTGGCGTGGGCCTTGCCGAATTCGACGGCCTGCGACGTGATCTGCGTCTGCACGATCTGCACGTAGGCGGCGAAGAGGGCGAGGGCGGTGAGGGCGGCGGAGCCGATGGCGAAACCCTTGCCGGTGGCGGCGGTGGTGTTGCCGAGCGAATCGAGCATGTCGGTGCGCTTGCGGACCTCGGGCGGCTGGCCGGACATCTCGGCGTTGCCGCCGGCGTTGTCGGCGATGGGGCCGTAGGCGTCGGTGGCGAGCGTGATGCCGAGGGTGGAGAGCATGCCGACGGCGGCGATGCCGACGCCGTAGAGACCCATGAGGAAGTTCTCGGGGCCACCGGCGCAGATGAACGCGCCCATGATCGCGATGGCGGTCGTGAGGAGCGAAGCCCAGGTGGACTTCATGCCCTCAGCAATACCGGCGATGATGACGGTGGCCGGACCGGTGAGAGCCTGGTTGGCGATCGATTGGGTCGGTGGCTTCTCGTAGGAAGTATAATATTCGGTCGCGTAGGCGATGACGAGGCCGGCGGCCAGACCGAACACGATGGAGAATCCAAGCTTGAACCAGCTCGTGCCACCGGCGGCGAGGGCCACGGCGGCGTCGCCGGAACCGAACAAGTGATAGAGCAACGCGAACGCACCGGCGGTGATAAGAATGGAGGCGACATAGACGCCGGCGTGGAGGCTCTTGAGCAGTTGGGCGAACGTGGCGTTTTCCTTCGCGCGCACGCAGAAGATGCCGACGATGGAGCAAAGGATGCCGAGGCCTGCGAGAGCGATCGGCGCGGCGGCGAGTTGGAAGGCGAAGCCAGCAGCGGCGGTCGTCACGCCCAACACGGAAATGGCGGCGGCGGCACCGAGAGCGAGCGTGGCAAGAATCGAACCGTAGTAGGATTCGTAAAGGTCGGCACCCATGCCGGCGACGTCACCGACGTTGTCGCCGACGTTGTCGGCGATCGTGGCGGGGTTGCGGGCGTCGTCTTCGGGGATGCCGGCTTCGACTTTGCCGACGAGGTCGGCGCCGACGTCAGCAGCTTTCGTGTAGATGCCGCCGCCGACGCGGGCGAAGAGCGCCTGCGTCGAGGCACCCATGCCGAAGGAGAGCATGATGGTGGTGAGCTCGGCGATGTTCTCGGCGGCACCGCCGGTGAGGCCGAGGAATTCGCCAAAATGGTTGAGGACGATGAACCAGAAGGAAATGTCGAGCAGCGCGAACGCGACGACGTTGAGGCCCATGACCGCGCCGGAGCGGAAGGCGACGACGAGGCCGTCGTTGAGCGAGCTTTTGGCGGCCTGGGCGGTGCGGGCTGAGGCGTTGGTCGCCATCTTCATGCCGAACCAGCCGGTGAGGCCGGAGAGGAAGCCCGCGAGCGGCACGCCGACCATGGTGAGGCCGGGCTGAAGGCCCAGCGCCCAAAGCAGGCCGAGGAAACCCACCAGCGCCACGAACACGATCGTCACGACCTTGTATTGGCGGAAGAGGTAGGCGATGGCACCCTCGCGGACGGCCTGGGCGATGCGGATCATCTCGGCGTCGCCTTCGGACCGCTTCATGACCGAAGCGGCAAAGACGCGGGCCATGAGGAGCGCGATAACTCCGGCGACGGGTGCCAGCCAGAAGAGGGACGGAATTTCAGATATCGTGGCCAAGGGCCACAGGACAGAAGCGTGCATAGCGTGTGTCAGGGATGGTTAAACTTGTAACCCGGGGGTCGGTTAAAGCGGCGAGGTTGAAAATCTGCAGAGCGGTTGGCCAGCGAATTTGTCATAAAGCGCAAAAGTAAGTGGAGGGGCCCCAAAGGGGGTCGGTATCTCCAATTGGCGAGAGGCAGGGCCGGAACCGGTTGACGCGAGCCGGGGATTGGCGTTGTTTGGCCCGGATTTCCCGCCTGATGCCCCTGCTTGCACTCAAGGATTTGACCAAGACCTACCGCCACTCCGGCGGACTGCCGCACGTGGTGGTCGATGTCGGCGTGTTTGCGCTGGAAGCCGGCGAGCACCGGGCGCTGCGAGGCGAGAGCGGCTCGGGCAAGACGACATTCCTCAACCTGATCGCCGGCATTCTATCGCCCGATCATGGCACGATCGAGGTGGACGGGCGAAATGTTGCCACGCTGGGCGAGGCCGCGCGCGACCGGCTGCGCGCAGAAACGATCGGGTATATTTTTCAGACCTTCAATCTGCTGCAAGGACACACGGTGTTGGAAAACGTCGAGTTCGGCATGGCCTTCGGGCGCGGCGTGGACCGCGCCCATGCGGAGGAACTGCTCCGGCGCGTCGGTCTCGGTGACAGGATGCGCCATTTTCCGAACCAGCTTTCCACGGGCCAGCAGCAACGTGTGGCCGTGGCGCGCGCGCTGGCGAACCGGCCGAAGCTCGTGCTCGCCGACGAACCGACGGGCAACCTCGATGCCCGCAACGCCCGCGAAGCCCTTGCCTTGATCCGGGAGGTGTGTCGCGAAAACCGTGCCGCGCTGCTGCTCGTGAGCCACGACGAAGCCGTGCTCGCGCAGTTCGAACACGTGCAGGATTTCGCAACCCTCAATCGCGCGCTTCAGAATGCCGGGGGTGCGGCATGATGATCCTCAACCTCATCTACCGTTCGCTCCGGCAGCACGCGCTTTCGACGCTCGTGACCGCGGGCAGCATCGCGCTCGCCGCAGGGCTGCTGCTGACGGTCTGGGTCGTGAAGACGCAATCGCAGTCGGTGTTTGCCGCAACCAACTCCGGCTTCGACGCCGTGCTCGGCGCGCGCGGTTCGAAACTGCAGCTCGTGCTCAATGCCATTTTCCACCTTGAGGCCTCGCCGGGGAATATTTCCGCGCAAGACATGGAAGCCGTGCGGCGGCATCCGGCCATCAAGGTCGCCGTGCCGATTGCCGTCGGCGACAATTACCACGGCTGGCGCATCGTGGGCACGACGCCGCAACTGTTCGAGGTCGAGTATGCGCCGGGTCGAAAATATGCGCTCGTCGGAGGAGGCAAACTTTTCACAGAAGGCACCCACGAAGCCGTGCTGGGTGCCCTCGCGGCCAAGCAGCTCAAACTCCGCGTCGGTGACACATTCAAGCCGTATCACGGCCTTAATTTCGATCCCGCCGCGCAACACGAGGAGGTCTATACGATCACTGGCGTGCTGGAGCCCACCAGCTCGCCCGTTGACCGCGTCATCTGGATTCCGCTCTCCGGCGTGCAGAACATGGCGGGACACGATCCGCGCACGGCGACCGATGTGAGTGCGGTGCTGATCCAGCTGCGCGCGGCGTCGGCCGGGGTGATGCTGGACACCATGATCAACAAGCAAGGCAACCGCATGACGTTCGCCTATCCGATCGGCACCATCGTGGCGGACCTGTTCAACA
>CAMTVF010000090.1:0-16739 GCA_947085115.1 uncultured Opitutaceae bacterium
ATCCCTCGGGACTCCGATCCGGTCGGGCCGCCAAACTCGACGAACTTCCACTTCGTCGTCGCTGCGCCACCGAAAGTAATGAGCCACTTCGTCATGATGCGCGCCCATCGCGCAGTCTTTTGCGCTTTTCGCCCCGGAGAAAGTTTTGGAATGTCGCTCATCGTTCTTTGCCCAACAGTGTTATTTAGACTCCGGATAAAGCCTCCGGTGGCTTGGCCCGCCCCAGGCAGAAGATGAGATAACCCGTTAATTCTCAACACCAAAGATTTCGGCGCAGGCTTTTTGCGGTTGCTGCACTCTGCGGAAAGCCTCCGTTTTACAAGCCGGGTCAGCTCATGAATCAACGGCCCGTTTCAGATCGCCGGATGACCCGGATGGGAAGCAGCGGAACCTCGGGCGAACGCGTCTGCTTCGCCAGCATGGCGTCGCGCTTGGGTTTGAATTCGTTGCCATCGCGCCACGTGGGCCAGCTTTGTGCTCGCCGCTGGAAAAACGGCCCGCATAAATCGCCACCGATGCTGAACTACATCTGGCTTGGACTGGTGGTGCTGGCTGTGCTCGTCGGCGCGGCGACAGGGCGTCTCCCGGAAGTCACGGCCGGTGCGTTTCAGATGGCCGACACGGCGGTGATGAAGATCGCTCTGCCGCTTGCGGGCATCATGGCGCTGTGGCTGGGCGTGATGCGGCTGGCCGAGCGCAGCGGTCTGGTGCAACAGCTGGCTGGCACCCTGCGCGCGCCGATGCGCTGGCTTTTCCCGGAGGTCCCGGAAAACCATCCCGCGATGGGCTCCATGCTCATGAACATGGCGGCCAACATGCTCGGCCTGGCCAACGCCGCCACGCCGCTCGGCCTGCGCGCCATGCGCGATCTGGAGACTCTCAATCGGGTGCCCGGCACGGCGACGAACGCCATGTGCACCTTCCTCGCCATCAACACGAGCAGCATCCAGTTCCTCCCGACGACCGCCATCGCCATCATGGCCGCGGCGGGATCGCGCGACCCGACCGCCATCGTCGGCACGGCGCTGCTCGCCACCATCTGTTCAACGGTCGCTGGAGTGAGCGCGGTGAAATGGATGCAAGGCTGGAAGGTGTTTCGAGTCGACCCCCAGTTGGCGGACAAACCCACGGCGGCGGCCGGCGCACCGGCGGATGTCGAGGTGGCAACCCTGGCCGAGCCTGCGCCGATGAGCACGCGTGGCCGTCTTGTCCTGTGGGTATTTCTTGGGGCGTTCGCCGCGCTCTACCTGTGGATCGTGCTGGCCCCATCCGGTTACCGGGAAGCCACCGCCACCTTGCACAAGGCGATCTTTCCGGAATCGGTGCCCCAACCCGCATGGGAAGACAGTTCATCCTCGCACATCGCCCTGCGGGCAATAGGCACGATGTCCTTGCTGGCGGTGCCATGCCTGCTCTTGTTTTTCCCGCTCTATTCCGCCCTGCGCGGGGTGAAGGTTTACGAGGAGTTTGTCGAGGGAGCGAAGGAAGGTTTTCAGGTTGCGCTCCGCATCATCCCTTTCCTCGTCGCCATTCTGGTCGCCATCGGGATGTTCCGTGGCGCCGGCGGCATCGAGGCGTTCAAGAGCGCGCTGGCCCCGCTGCTGACTCCGCTGGGATTCCCGACCGACCTGTTGCCCATGGTGCTGGTGCGTCCGTTGAGCGGCAGCGCGACGACGGGGCTCTTCGCGGAGCTGGTCCAGCACCACGGTCCGGATTCCCTCACGGCCCGCATGGCGGGAACCATCTTCGGCAGCACGGAGACCACCTTTTATGTGATCGCCGTGTATTTCGGCTCGGTGGCGATCCGCCGCACGCGCCACGCCGTGCCTGCAGGGCTGTTTGCCGACTTCGTCGGCGTGGTCGCTTCGGTGATCATCTGCAACCTGATGTTTGCGTAAGGGTGGTCTTGAACAGGCAGGTGCAGGTGACTCGCCTCCTGCTCCCTGAGCAGAAGCAAAAGCAAAACCCGGGCCGTGGCCCGGGCAGAAAGGCCATTGAATCGAGGGAGTGGCCTACCTCGCCAGGATGGCGTCGCGCTTGGGCTTGAACTCGTTGCCGGCGCGCCACGTCGGCCAAGTGTCGCCGTTGGCGAGGCGGAGGCCGAGTTCCATGAGCAGCGCGGTGTCCTGCGCCGCGCCCTCGAAGGTCCAGTCGGGCTGCACCTCGTCGGCGGGCTTGTGGTAACGATTGGCGATGTAGTCATCGACCATGCGGTCGGCGAAATCGTCGGGCTGGCCGATGAACTTGCGGCCGGATTTGCCGTAAAACGAAGGCACACCGGCCTTGGCGAACTCGAAGTGGTCGCTGCGGTAAAAGCTGCCGGCCTCGGGGCGCGGATCGCCCGCGATCACGCGGCCTTGCGTGGCGGCGATCTCCGCCGCGAGATCGTCGATGGTGCTCGCACCGTGGCCGATGACCACGAAGTCACTCGTGGGTCCGAACGGGTTGGCGCCGTCCATGTTGATATTTGCGAGCGTCCGGTTGAGCGGGTAAAGCGGATCGGCCGATGCGTAGTAGCGCGAACCGAGCAGGCCTTTCTCCTCGGCGGTAACGGAGAGGAAAACGAGACTGCGCTTCGGACGTTGGCCGGCTGGCAGGGCTTGGTAGGCCTGCGCGAGTTCGAGCAGCACGGCGACACCCGCGGCGTTGTCGGCGGCGCCGTTGTAGATCTGGTCGCCCTGCAATCTGGGTTCGCGACCGAGGTGATCCCAGTGCGCGGTGAAAACGATGTATTCGTCCTTCAACACCGGGTCGGAGCCGGGCAGGAGGGCGACGACGTTGCGGGAGGCGACGTTGCGCAGCGTGTTTTCGGCGGTGAAGGATGCCTTCGCCCCGAGCGACATCGGTTGGAAGTCGCGGCGCACGGCGGCGAGCTTGGCGGCGTCGAAGTCGAGGCCGCAACCGGCGAAGAGCCGGCGGGTGGCGTCGAGTGTGAGCCAGCCGGCCATGCCGACCTTGCCGGCGTTGAGGTCGGGCGCGCTGATCTCGAAATTCTCGCGACTGAAGCTGCCGACCACCACGCCGAAGGGGTAGGCGGCGGGCCCGGTCTCGTGCACGATGAGGCAGGCGGCGGCGCCCTTGGCGGCGGCGATCTCGTATTTGTAGGTCCAACGACCGTAGTAGGTCATGGCCCTGCCGCCGAAAATGGCAGGATCGAGCATTCCGTTGGCGTCGGTCACCGGCGGATCGTTGATCAGCATCACGACCGTCTTGCCGCGCACATCGACGCCCTTGTAGTCGTCCCAGCCAAACTCCGGCGCCTCGATGCCGTAACCGACGAAGACCACCTCGGTGTCCTTGGCGCTGACGGAATTTGCGATACGACTGGAGGGGCCGACGAAGTCGTTGATGTTTTCCATCGCGATCGTCGCCCCGTCGCGCGTGAAGCTCAGTGTGGGTTGCGTGATAATGCCGACGAGTGGCACGTTTTGCACGTAGGTGCCGTCGGGGTTGCCGGGCGCGAGGCCGAGCCTTTGAAATTCGGTGACGAGGTATTCCACCGTCTTGTCCTCACCCGGGGTGCCGGGCGCGCGGCCTTCAAACTCGTCGGAGGACAGAATCTTGGTGCGCTCGAGAATTCGAGCGGCGGAGATGTCCGGGCCGGTGGCCAGGGCTTGCGCGCCGCAAGCGACGGCCAGCAAAACCGGAAGAAGAAGGCGTGGTTTCATGGATCGAGGGAGGTGTCGAGGTAGTAGCGATTCCAAAGCGCGTCCTGCCGCCAGTCGCGCACGCGCGGGGCCACGAGGTAGTTCTGGAGGTTGAAATAAAGCGGGATGACGGGGAGGTCCGCGAGCAAAGTTTCCTCGGCGTCGCGGTAGAGTGCGTTGCGTCGCACGGTGTCGGAGGTGCGGGCGGCGTCGGTGACCAGCCGGTCGAAGCGCGGGCTGCTCCAGCGCGAGAAATTGCCCGTGGCGCCCGTGGTCAACTCGCCGAAGATGGCGGCGGGATCGTCGTAGTCGGGAATGGCCGGCATGAAGGCGATCGCGAAGTCGCCGCGAATGACGGCGGCCATATGGACGCGGCCTTCGCGTTGCACGATGCGGATATCGATGCCAAGTTCGCGTCGCCACATCTGTTGGATCGCCTCCAAGACCGTCGGTGCGGCACCCCAGGTTGACAGTTCGAGCGGTGGGAAATCCTTCCCGTGGGGGAATCCGGCTTGCTCAAACAGTTGGCGCGCGGTGGCCGGGTCGGTCTGGATGCGTTCGTAACCGGTGTAACCTCCGAGGCCGGGCGGAACGAAATTAGCGGCGGGCCGCTGGCCGCCGCGCAGCACGTTTTGCACGAGGGCGGTGCGATCAACCGCCAGCGAGAGCGCACGGCGCACGCGCGGATCGTTGAGCGGCGGCACGGTGAGATTCAGCGCGAGGTAACGGGTCTCGTGCAGCGGTTGGCGGCGCAGCGTGGGTGACGCGTAGGCATCCAGCTTTGTCGCGGGCACCGCCATGGTCACGTCCACCTGTCCGGCGCGGAAGGACCGTTCCTCCGTGTCGCCACTGTCGTAGACTTGGAAACGCACGCCGGCAAGGTGCAGGCGTGAGGCCGCGTGGTAATGGCGGTTGGGTTGCACGAGCAGGTGTTGATTTTTGCGCCACTCGGTGAGGACGAACGGCCCGTTGCTCACGTGGTTGCCCGCACGCGTCCAGCCGTTTTCCCGCGAGGCGCTGCTGCCAAATTTCTCCACCACGGCGCGCGGCACCGGCAGCCACGGGCCGCTCGCGGTGAGCGCGGGAAGGTGAGGTGCGGGCTCGGTCAACTCGAGCGTGAGCGTGTGATCGTCCGGCGCGGCGAAGCCAACCTCGGCAAATCGCTTGAGCTCGCCGAGGTGGTAAGCGCGGGCGTTCTTCACAACGTAGAACAACGCGGCCTTCGGCGCCCCGAGGGTGGGATTGAGCACGCGCTCAAAGGAAAAGAGGAAGTCACTCGCGGTGAGAGGTTCGCCATTCGACCATCTGGCGTCGCGGCGGAGTTTGAAGGTGTAGTGCAGCCCGTCCGCCGACACGGTCCAGCTTTCGGCCGCGCCGGGCAGGGGAGCGCCACCGTTCGGATGCGGCACGAGCAAACCCTCGGACAGTGCGCGAATGACAAAGAATTCGTCCGGCAAGGTGGCGAGATGCGGATCGAGCGTCGCGGGTTCGTTGCGCTGGCTGATGCGCAGCACGGTGGTGTCGGGCGCCTCGCGTTTGGCGCATGCGCCAAACGCAAGCGAGGCGAGCACGATCACGGCGGCAGCAGACTTACTCCTCCAACCAGACATACTTGTAATTCATTTCCTCCAACTGCGACGGACGCCAGTTTTTCACCGCGGTCTGTAGCAGATAGATGTGATTCGTGTGGTAGATGGGAATGAGAGGCACTTCGTCGAGCAACAGTTGTTCGGCTTCGCGAAACAAGGTGTGCCGTTGCTCGTTGTCGGTGATCAGCGCCGCGCGACGCAGGAGCGAGTCGTAGGTGGGGTTGCTCCATCCGGTGTAGTTGTTGCCGCTGTCGCCGGTCCACACCCCGAGGAAGGTGACCGGGTCGAGGAAATCGCCGATCCAGTCGGAGCGGAGCAATTGGAAGTCGCCGACGCGGCGTGCGGCGAAGGTGGATTTCAAATCCTGGTTGACGAGGCGCAGCTCGATGCCGAGTTCGCGCCGCCACATCTCCTGCACCGTCTCGGCAATGACGCGGTGATTCTGCGAACTGTCCATCAGCAACTCGAGGGGCGGGAATCCGCGGCCGCCTTCATAGCCGGCGTCCTTGAGCAGCGCGCGGGCGGCGGCGAAATCCGTCTTGAGCCCCGGCGGCGGTTCGTAGCCGGCAGTGCCGGGCGGCGTGAACGAAACGGCGATCGGCTGCCCGCTGCGCAAGATACGCGTGACGATCGCTTCGCGGTCGACGCCGAGCGCGAGGGCGCGACGGACGCGCGCGTCGGAGAGCGCGGCCCGGCGGGTGTTGAGCCGGTAGAAGTAGGTGCCGAGCGTGGGATCATTGCGCAGGACTTCGGGGTTGTCGCGCTGATACGAGTCAACCTTGGCGAACGGCACGATGTCGGTGACGTGCAGTTGGCCCGAGCGGAATGCGCGTTCCTCCGCGTCCTTGTTGTCGAACGGATAGAAATGGATGGCGTTGAGTCGCACGGTCGAGGCATCCCAGTAGGTCGGGGATTTTTCGACGACGATGCGACGATTGGGCGACCATTCCTTGAGCGTGAAGGGGCCGTTGGTGACGATGCGCCCCGGGCGCGTCCAACGGTTGCCGCGCCGATAGGGGTCGCCATGGGCCGCGATGGAGGCCAGATGCACGGGCCGCCACGCCATGTGCGTCATCAGCGACAGGAAATAGGGCACCGGGTGGCTGAGCATGACACGCAACGTGCGCGCATCGGGGGCGGTGACGCCGACCGTGGCGAAGTCCGCTGTCCCGCCCTTGTGAAAGGCCTCGGCGCCGTCGATGACGTAGAACCACTGCGCGTTATCCGCGGCGAGGGTGGGCGTGAGAATGCGGCGCCACGAGCCGACGAAATCCTGTGCGGTGACCGGATCGCCGTTGGACCAACGGGAACCGGCGCGCAGGTGGAAGGTGTAGGTGGTGCCGTCGGCGGAAACTTCCCAACGCTCGGCCACACCCGGGAGAGGAGCGCCGCCATCGGGGTTCACGGCGACCAAGCCCTCGAACAGTGCTGCGAGCACCTTTGACTCCGCCAATCCGGTGCCGATATGCGGATCAAGATCCGTGACTTCAGAGCTGAGGCTGCGGTGAAGCGTTTGGGTGCGGTTGCCGGAGGCGACCGGCGATTCGCGTTTGGTGCAGGCCGCGAACAGCCCGAGGCAAAGGACCGACGAAATCAGACGAAGGGAAACGGAGGGACGCATCGGGCAGGGGCGCGCGGGAGGCCTAGATTTTCTCGATCAGCGCCACGGCATGCGCGGCGATCGCGCGGCCTTGCCCGATGTCGTCGCTGCCCTCGTTGGTCGTCGCCTTTAGGCCGATGGCGTCGACCGGGAGTCCGGTCGAACGCGCGAGCGCGGCTTTCATCTCGCCGAGGCGCGGGGCGATCTTGGGTTGTTCGGCGATGAGCGTGGCGTCGAGATTGACGGGTTTCCAACCATGGTCGCGCAGTCCGGCGACAACTTTTTGCAATAGGACCTGCGAATCGGCGTCCTTCCAGGTCGGATCGGTGTTTGGGAAAAAATGGCCGATGTCGGGCAGGGCGGCCGCTCCGAGCAAGGCGTCGCAGATGGCGTGCGTCAGGCAGTCGGCGTCGGAATGTCCGTCGAGACCGAAGTCGCTCGCAAACTCCACGCCACCGAGAACCAACCGACGATTCGGGACGGTGCGGTGAATATCGTAACCATGACCGATGCGGAGGGACGACATGGGTGAGGAATGTTACTCCCCGGCCTGCGAAAGCAAGAATTCGGCGCAGGCGAGATCGGAGGGGGAAGTGATCTTGGGATTTGGGTGCGGATTCTCGAGCAACGCGATCGGGTGTTTGAGCAGTTCCACGGCGGCGGCGTCATCGGTGAGCCGTTTGCGGCTCTTCGCGGCCTTTTCGTAGGCGCGGCAGATCAGGTCGCGGCTGAAGACCTGGGGTGTCTCCATCGCCCACAGGTGCTCGCGTTTGAGAGTGCGCAGCATGCCTTCGCCGCAGTGCACCTTGATGGTGTCGGTGACACGATGCGCGAGCACGACGGCCTTTTCGCGGCGCACGATCTTGTGCAACCCGACGAGCTGATCGGCGCGCACCAGCGGCCGGGCGCAGTCGTGAATAAAGACGTAGGCGACATCCTCGGGCAGCTCGGCGAGCGCGGCGGCGACGGAATCCTGCCGTTCGGGTCCGCCGGGGACGAAGATCGCCGGCGTTGGCGCGTAGGCGGAGAGCTCGACCATTTGGCTCTGGTTGCGGTAGGTGACGATGAAGAAGTCCACGACACCGCTCCGGTAAAAGGCGGCGGCGGTGTGGGCGAAGACAGGCTTCCCCGCGAGGGGCGCGAGGATTTTGTCAGCCACGGTGCCGGCCATGCGGCGACTGCTACCAGCGGCGAGAAGAATGGCGGCGGTGCGACTCATAAGGAGAAAGAGCTAGGCGTTTTGGAGTTCGGCGATGATGCTGCGGGCGGCAGCAGCCGGGTCGGTCGCCTGAAGAATCGGGCGACCGACGACGATGTAACTGGAACCGGCGCGCGCGGCATCGGCGGGAGAAAGGGTGCGTTTTTGGTCGTCACCGCCGGTGGCGCTCAGCGGGCGGATGCCGGGGGTGACGAGTTGCATTTCGGACGAAAGCGTCCGGCGCAACAACGGCACTTCCAACGGGGAACAGACGAGGCCACGCAGGCCGGCGGCGGCGGCGAGCTTGCCCAGTCGAGCGACTTGTTGCTCGGCGTCGGTTGTGACCCCGATTTCGTTGAGGCTGGCACTGTCCATCGAAGTCAGGACCGTAACCCCAAGGAGCAAAAGGTTGGGATTGACCTTCTGCTGCGCGGCTACGGCGGCTCGCATCATCTCGCCGCCGCCCGCAGTGTGCAACGTGAGCATGCGGATCGGCAACGGGGCGAGGGACCCGACGGCCTTGGCGACGGTGTTGGGGATATCGTGGAGTTTGAGATCGAGGAAAATCTCGAAACCCATGCTCGCGACCTCGCGGACGTAGTTGGGACCGTAGGCGGTGAACAACTGGAGGCCGATCTTCACCCACCGGACCTGGCCGCGGAGCTGGCGCAGGATAGGGGCGGCGTCTTCGCGGGTGGGAACGTCGAGGGCGAGGATGAGTTCGCAGGGCATTAGGGGGCAGAACATTAATGACGACGATTGCGCCTTAATCAAAGAGAGAATTGGCGGCGGGGAATTTACTAGGAACGATGCCGTTTCGTGTGCATTAGTGAACGGAAGGTCATGGCCGTAACGATTTTCAGTCCCGCGAAGATAAATTTGTTCCTCGCTGTGACCGGTCGGCGAAGCGACGGGTTCCATGATCTCGTGTCGGTGGCGGCTCCGCTCGATTTCGGCGACGAGTTGAGCGCGGAGCTCGCGACCGCGACCCCTGGGGCGGGTGGTGCGCCCGCGCAATTCACGCTGACCTGCGATGTGCCGGGGGTGCCGGTGGACGCGACGAACTTGATCTTGAAAGCGGCGGCGGTGTTCGCGGCGGCGACGGGTTGGGAGCAACCAGCGAAATTTCTCCTGACCAAGCGCATTCCGCTGGGGGCGGGTCTGGGTGGGGGCAGCAGCAACGCGGTGGCGGCTTTGCGCGCCCTCAACGAGTTGTCCGGCCGCCGCGCGAGCGACGCACAACTGGAAGCGATGGCGGTGGCGCTCGGTTCGGACTGTGCGCTGTTTTTGCGGGACGCGCCGGTGGTGATGCGCGGGCGCGGCGAGCGGGTGGAGGCGTTGCCGAAGGGAGCTGCGGCACGGTTGAGCGGTCGGCGGGTGCTCGTCTTCAAACCCGCGTTCGGCATCAGCACGCCGTGGGCCTACGGGCGCATGGTGGCGCGCGGCGGAGACTATGAGCCGGCGGACCGGGCCGAGGGCCGGTTGGCGTCGTGGTTCGAATCGACGCGGCCGGTCGAGGAGCTGCTCTTTAACAACATGGAAGCGGCGGCATTCGAGAAATTTGTCGCCCTGCCTGTCTTGCTGGAGAAATTGCAGGCCGATTTTGGCGTGAACGCGCGCCTGAGCGGCAGTGGGAGCGCGTGTTTCGCCCTGCTCGGCGATGGCGATGATGCCGCTCCGCTGGGGGCGTCGATTCGCGCGTGCTGGGGCGAGCCGGCGACCCTTGTCGAAACGCAGTTTGCCTAGTTGAGCATTGACCGCATTGCGGGACGGTAGGTTAATCCGCGAGCATAACTCATGGAATCGCGTGGCAAAACCGAGACAGTCATCCGGGGCATTGCCGCATCGCGTGGCATCGCCCACGGCCAGGCGTTTCTCTATCTCCAGAGTGAACTCGAGATTCCGCGCTACACCGTGGAGCCGGCCCGCCGCCCGGCGGAAATCGAGCGTTTCGAGCAGGCGCTGGTCACGACGCGGCAGCAGATCGCCAAGATTCAGCAAGAGGTCAGCACGAACCTGAGCGAGGCGGAGGCGTTGATCTTCGATGCGCACCAGATGGTGCTCGAGGACCAGGCATTGATCTCGGAAACGATCCGCGAATTTGAAAACAGCGGGCTGAACATCGAGACCTGCTTCAACTCGATTGCCCAGCGCTACATCTCGGCCTTTGCCGAGATTGACGACGAGTATCTGCGCGAGCGGGCGGCTGACATCAAGGACGTCACCCGGCGCTTGTTGCATGTCCTGCTCGGGCAGACCGCGCGGCAGCTCACGGAGCTGGTGGAGAAGCGCATCATTGTGGCGCATGATATTTCACCTTCCGAGTCGGCCGGCATCGATCGCAGCGCGGCGCTGGGCATCGTGACCGACAGCGGCAGCCGGACCAGCCACGCCGTGATCGTGGCGCGATCGATGAAGATTCCGTCGGTGGTCGGCGCCCGCAGTCTCACTGCGGTGGTGGAGGATGGTGACTGGCTGATCGTCGATGGCTACGAAGGCATCGTCATTCTGCATCCGACCGAGGAGACGCTGGCCCGTTACAGCAATATCCAAACGGAGAAAAGTTCCTTTGAGTCGCGCTTGATGGCGGCGATCGAGCTGCCGCCGGAGACGATCGATGGCGTGCACGTGACGTTGCGCGCCAACATCGAGAAATCCGACGAGGTTGCGCTGGTGCAGAAATATCATGCCGACGGTGTGGGCCTCTACCGGACCGAATTTCTTTACCTCAGCGCGATCAAGATGCCGACGGAGGAAGAACAATACGCCGACTACCGGGCGATTGCCGAGGGCCTCGCCCCGGCCTCGGTGACAATTCGCACGCTCGATATTGGCGGAGACAAGCCGTTGCCCAGCAACCCGGAGCTGATCGGACCGGAGGCGAATCCGTTTTTGGGTTTTCGCGCAATCCGCCTGTGCCTGGAGCATCCGGAGATGTTCAAGGATCAACTCCGCGCCATTCTGCGGGCGAGCGCCCACGGCAAGGTGGAGGTGATGTATCCGATGATCAGCGGCGCACTCGAGCTGGAGGCGGTCAACCGGGTGCTTGAGGAAGCCAAGACCGAATTGCGGACACGCAACCAGGCTTTCGACGAGAAGATCCGGGTCGGCACGATGATTGAGATTCCGAGCGCCGCGCTGGCCGCTGATCTGCTCGCCCCGCATTGTCAGTTTTTCAGCATCGGCACGAACGATCTCATTCAATACCTGCTGGCGATTGATCGCGGCAACGACCGGATCGCCCACCTCTATGATCCGGCGCACCCGGCGGTGTTGCGGGTGCTGAAACAGGTGGTCGAAGCGGCGCACAAGCAGCGCATCAAAGTGAGCGTGTGCGGCGAGATGGCGGGCGATGCGTTGTTTGCCCCGTTGCTCGTCGGCCTTGGCGTCGATGAACTCAGCATGTCGCCGCCCCTGCTGCCGGCGGTGAAGTTTATCATTCGGGCGATGAAGTTCAGCGATGCCGAAAAACTTGCGAATGACGCGCTCGCGCAAACCGATGCGCGCAAGACGCACGAGATGATCCTCGCCTTCTACCACCGCCACATGGCGGAGGGTTGAGCGGAGGGGTGTCCGCAGGGCGGACTATTTCCTCAGTCCGCTCGCGAGCAGCGTTTCAAAATGCGGCTCCGCCTCCTCGCGGGAGACCAAGGTGACTTCGACTTTTTGGAAGCCGGCATTTTTCAGGAAACCGTGCAGGGCGCTTTCCTTGAAGCCGAGCCAGAGATCGCCGTAGGTTTCATGGGCTTGTTCAAAGGTGTGCTCCTTGAGATCGAGCACCAGGAGCTGGCCGCCGGGTTTCAGGATGCGAAACGCCTCGTTGACCGCCGTCTGGGGATGGCTGGCGTGGTGCAAGGCCTGCGAGAGGATGGCGAGATCAACGGACTTGTCGGCCAGTGGCACGCGTTCGATGTCGCCCAGCTTGTAGGTGAGATTCGCGAGCCCGTTTCTCTTCGCGAGGTCGGTTCCGACCTCGACCATCTTGGGCGAGTTGTCGATGCACCACACGCGTTCGGCGCGGTGGGCGAGGAGTTGCGAGACGAGGCCCTCGCCGGCACCGAGATCGGCCACGGTTATCGCGGGGACCAGGCGCAGCGCGAGGTGCCCCAGGGCTTCCCACGAACGACCCGGGCAGTAGCCCTTGCCCAGGCGACCGGCGATCAGATTGAAATATTGCTCCGAGAGGCGGCGGCGTTTTTGCAGGATGCGATCAACGTTGTCGCGATCTTCCTTCGACTCCGGCAGATCCGCGACGGCTTCACACGCGGCCTTGAGCAACGCCAGATGCCTGGCGGGCAGATTGGCGCGCAGGGAGTAGAAGGCCTTCTTGCCGTCGCGACGGTCGGAGACAAAACCGGCCTGACGCAGCAGAGCGAGTTGCGACGAGATGCGCGACTGGGCCATGCCGAGGATTTCCTGAAGCTCGGCGACAGACAACTCCTCCTTGAACAACAGCGCGAGGAGCCGCAGTCGGGTGGAATCAGAGAGGACTTTGATGCTATCCCAGGAGTTCGTCATTGGTGATTGTGGAAAGGTGGCGAGATGCGGGATCAGGCGAAAAGTTTATAGACGAAGAGCCCCAGCTGCCACAGACCGAGTGCGGAGATAAAGATGCCGGAGACAATGTGCACAATATGCAGGGTCTTGGCGTGCAGTTTTTCGCGCAGGACGCCCGCGCCCAAGCTAAGGGCTAGCCACCAAGTGGCGGAGCCGATGAACACGCCCGCGACCAACTCGAATGCGTGGAGATGGCTGGTGACCTTCGCGCCGAGACCGAGGCCGGCGAAGATGGCCACAAAGGCGAGAATGGTCGCCGGACTGGCCAGCGTGAGCACGAGCGTCGAAACAAAGGCCGCCAGCGCGCCGCGTTTCTTGGGCGGTAGCGGCGTGATCGGGGATTCGGCGGCGGGCGGCTTGGCGAGGGCCGTCTTGAGTCCGAGGCCGAGCAAGAAAAGCCCTCCGCCCAAGTGCAGCCAATTTTGGATCTGTAACAGGAAGGCGGAAACCGCGGTCAATCCGAGCGCCACCACAAGGCCGTAGAACGCGTCGGCCGTCGCGGCACCGAGGCCAGAAACCAAACCGGTCCAGCGACCGTAGACCAACGTGCGACGAAGACAGAGAAAACCGATGGGGCCGACAGGCACCGCGATGGCAAAGCCGATGATGAGTCCGGTGAAAATCATCCGAGGGTGCGTTGAGGTTCACGCGACTACCGGAGGGTGACAAACCCAAAGGCGCGAAAAAGGACAAGCCCCGAAGGTTGGGCCCTACCCAGGAGCGGTCTGTGGGAACCCCGTCGGTTTCGGGCTTCACCGTTCGTTCCCGCGTGGCGCAGAGAATGGGGCTGGCAGCGGGGCAGAAAAAAGCCCGCCGGTTGGGCGGGCTGGGAAATGCGGGGTGCGAACCACCCGCAGGCAGGCGCTTAGACTCTCGAATCGGCGAAGCGGGTGATGCCCGCGACTTGATACTCGTGCGACGCGCCCGCGATCTTGATCTTCACGTGTTCGCCGACCTTCTTGCCGAGGAGAGCCTGGCCGAGCGGTGTCTTGTAGGCGAGAATGTGGTTGTCCGGATCCGAATCCCATGCGCCGAGCAGGGTGTAGCGCACGGCGCGACCGTTGGTGACGTCGCGCAGGTCGACGATGGTGCCGACTGAAACCTGCTCGGTGGTGGCCTCGGCGAAATCGGTGATGCGGGCGCGGGCCAGATCGCGCTCAAGCTGGGTCTTTTGGCCCATGAGCACGGACTGGTCCTGCTTCGCCATCTTGAATTCCGAGTTTTCGCGCAGGTCACCATGTTCGCGCGCAGTGGCGATGGCCTTGGAGTTGTCGGGAATCCGACGGGAAACGATGTCCTCGTATTCGATGCGTTTCTTCTCGTAGCTCGTGCGCGAGACGAGGAGTTGCTCGTCCTTGGTCTCGGATTCGCCGGCGACCAGTGATTGGAGGGAGGGGAATAACTTGATGAAGCGCGCGAGGAGCGACTTCTTCGTGAGTTCCTCGAAGCCTTGGTTCAACAACAGTGCGTTGCCGAGATCGCGGGCGGTCTCGGTGTCGGCCGTGGCGAGCAGGTCGGAAATCAGGTCGGGATCGTCGCTCAACACCTCGCCGAGCGGAATGCGGCGGGTGCCGGAGGATTGCAGCGCCTCGTAGTCGATGGCGAAGAAGATCGAGCTGAGCAACCGGGGGGTGACCAGCGGCTGGAGGAGCTTGGAGAATTTCTTCGAGTGACGATTCTTGATCGCCCAGAGGAGGACGGGGGCGCGCAGATTCTGCTCGGTCTTCCAACGCGCGAGCGTGGCGGCGAGTTCGTCGGTTTGCCCGTTTTCGATCAGGAAGTTGATGCACTCGGTGGTGAACTTGCCCTGCGAGGTCTTGAGGAGGGCGAAGAGAATGTCGCGCCACTCGAGCGGGTGGGTCTCCTTGATGAGGTCGAGGAAGCGGGACTGGAAGTGAACGGGGATCTTCTCGGCAATCGCGGTGAGGCCGCGGATTTCCTTGATCAACTCGGCCTGGGGCGGGTTGTGCGCCGTGGCGCCGTGGCCGAGAATCCGGGAGAGTTCGTCGCGCACGAAGGCACCGTAAAGGCGCTCCGAGGGATCGATCTGGTTGCTGTCGCGCACGGCTTCGATGAGACCGGTGAGCACGCTTTGCAGGGCGGGCTTGGAATCTTCCTTGATCGACGCGGCGAGGAGATCCTCGGCCAGGGTGATGCGGCGACGAGCGGAGCGGGTGGAATTGAAGGCCTCGAGAATCTCGTCTTCCGCGGAAACGGGTTCGTCGCGGAGCACATAGACTTCGGTTTTCTTGGCCGGCACGCTGATGCGCGGGTCCTTGACCAGTTGCTTCTTCACGCTGGAGAACCAGCGCTTGAATTTTTCTTCGCCGACGACCTGGGCGAGGGTGATTTCAAGCTCGATCGCGCTGGCGGCCTGGTTCGGGTAGGCCGTGAGGGTATCGATCACCAGTTGCACCGGATTTTCCTCGATCAACGCCTTGATCTTGGCTGGTTCGGTTTCCTTGAGGGAGAGAATGTGGTTGGCTGGCAGGACTTCCATCGTGTTCACGCAGAACGCGGGGTCCATGGCGTGGGACTTCTTGCCCTTGAAATCGATGTGGAGCTTCCGGGAGGATTCGTCGTAGGACTTGATCTGACCGAAACCCCAGCTGCGATGCATGCAATAGGAGCCGGGCTCCATCGCCTCCAATTTGGCTTTATGTGCCTTGAGAGCGGGGGTTTTGGCGATGATTGCTGTGACGGCTTCTGAATTCATAATTGCGTAGCGAGTCGGTGAACCGATTAGTTGAGGCCGTAATGCCCATACCTGTCAAACAGGGTTTTCAAAAGCCTCGTCCTCTGCCTCTTCATCCCGGTTCCGATGGTTGGGAAACCGCCGTGCTGCTCACCGAGCGTTGGCTCGCGCGCAAAGAGCGCGTTGATGCGTTGCTGGAACAACTTAAGCCCGGACTTCCGACTCAGGAACGCGCGCGGGCGCAGCATCTATTTTTCGGTGTGGTCCGCTGGGCGGGTCGGCTTGAATCAGCCCTTGCCGGCCTCATGGTGCACGCGCCGCGGACCAGAGTGCGCGCTGTTTTGCTGGTTGCGGGCTTCGAGCTGATGGCACCGGGCGCAGAGACGGCCCCAATCGTCCATTATGCCGTGGAGCGGGCCAAGACCGTCACCAGCGCCAAGGAGGCGGGACTGGTCAATGCCGTGGCGCGCAAACTTGCCGCCCGCTTGGCGGAAGCGCCCGAATCGGTCGCCGACACCTACGCCCACCCGGATTGGTTGGTCGCGCGTTGGGAAAAGGCGTTCGGCGCCGATACGACCCGCCGGTTGTTGGAATGGAATCAACAACCCGCGCCGGTCTATGCGCGTTGGCGCGCGACCGAGGCGACACCGCCCGAGTTTCTCGCGCCCACCAAGTGGGCCGGATTTTTCGAAATCAAAGCGGGCCACTGGGAAGAGGTGCGTGCGCTCGCGCAGGAAGGTGCGCTCTATTTGCAGGATCCCTCGACGCGCCTCGCCCTCGACTTGCTGGCGCCGCAGCGCGGTGAAGCGATTCTGGATGCGTGCGCCGCGCCGGGCGGCAAATGCCTGATGATCGCCGATGCGATGAAGCACGATGCGGCCGCGCGCAAGGTGGATGAGTCCCTGAAGGCCGGGACAATCGTCGCGCTCGATGAGCCCGGTCCCCGCATCGATCGGTTGAAGGAAAATCTCAATCGCGTGCCGGCGGGCATCGAGGTCTCGCTCATGCCGGCGGATTTGCGAAGCGCGGGTCCGCGTTTCTTTCGAGAGTTCAATCTGCCGGAGCAATACGATGCGGTCTTGTTGGATTCTCCGTGCAGCAACACCGGCGTGATGCGGCACCGCATCGACGTGAAGTGGCGGTTGCAGCCCGGGGATTTTGCGAAACACGCCACGCAACAACTGGCGCTCCTGCGCGCCGCCGCGCGCCTGGTGCGTGCCGGCGGGCGGATGGTTTACAGCACGTGCAGTCTCGAGTCGGAAGAGAACGAGGAAGTCGTCCAGCGCTTCGTGAAAGAGGGGCGCGGCTGGAAAATCGAAAGCTATGTGCACGCGTATCCGTGGGTCGATGGCCACGACGGCGCCGGTGCGTTTCTGTTGCGCAAGACCTGAGGGCCGGCGCGCCGGCAGGCGTTGGCTGGGATTTGAACCACGGAGACACCGAGGGCACGGAG
>CAMTVF010000091.1:0-10473 GCA_947085115.1 uncultured Opitutaceae bacterium
CATCATCTGATGGAAGCCGGCGGTGTTGGCGCTGTAGGCGGCGGTGATGACACCGACGATGTTGCGCTCATTGACGGAAACGGTGTCGGCTTCGGCATTGTTGACACCCTGCACGATGTAACCGTGGCGATCTTCGCCGATGACGCTGTGGGCGACGTAGCGACCGTTGGACTTGCGATAGACGACCGTCATGCCTTTCTTGATGTCATTGTAAGCCATTCCCTTAACAACGATTGCGGTGTTCGGAGCATAAATGGGTTCCATCGAGCTGCCGATGCCCCAGAGGGCGGTCGCGCCGGACTTGGCGGCTTCGGCTTCGGCGATCTTCATCTCGGTGCCGCGCTCGACGGCAACGGGGGCCGGGGTATTTTGCGCGATCTTGGCGAGGAGGCGGTTGCTCTTGATACCCGCAGAAACGCTGACGGTGAGTGCGACGGCCGCGAGGGTGAGGGCGGCGAAGCGGAGAAGGGTGCGGGTCGTTGTCATGCGACCAGAGTGCCCGAAACCGCAAAACCCGATCATCCGGATGCCTACGCGACCTCGCCTCGGGATTTCCCGTAGGGTGATTCCCTGATTAAAGCCGGGACAGTTGCGGCCGATGCAAATTGCAGTGGCCCAAGACGAGGAAGGATGACAAATTCTCTCTCTGCCGGGCGGTCCGTTTAACTCTTTACCTATGATCCGAGCCCTTTACGCTGAAGATGATCCCAATGTCGCCGGAATCGTGCGCAACTACGTGGAGCACTTTGCCCCGGATTGGACTCTCGAGATCGTGCCCAACGGCACCGAGTGCCTCAACCGTATGGCTGCGGGCGGTTACGATATCCTGCTGCTTGACCTCATCTTACCGGACACCGACGGCCTGCAAATCCTCGGCGAACTCGCCCGGCGCAACGACACCACTCCGGTCGTCATGGTTACCGGCCAGGGCCAAATCGATCTTGCCGTCCGTGCCCTCCGGGCGGGCGCGGCTGATTGCGTCGACAAGACCTCCCCGCAATTCCTGCAACTCGTCGATATCGTCAAGCGCGTGCAAGCACAGCATGCGGCAGGCCGGAAGCGTCCGCCCTCCGCTGGCCTGCCCGGCAAGCATTCCGTGATGCTCATCGAAGGCTCAAGCGCAGTGACCGCGAGTATTCGCGAGTTTTTCGCGGCCCATGCCCCGCAATTCGAGCTGACAGTCGCTGCGACCGCCGCCGAGACGACCGCATTCATCGCCACAGGCACGCCAGCAAGCGCCATCATCATCGGCCCGAATCCCCACGGCACCACCCCGCTCGAAGTCATGCGGCGCGTGCATTCTCAGGCGACGCAGGTGCCGGCCCTGATTGTTTCCTCACGCAGCGACGGTGAAACCGCCGTGGCCGCCTTCAAGCTCGGCGCTCAAGATTTCATCCTCCAGAAGTCGGACTACCTGATGGAGCTGGTCTTCTCGCTCAACAACATGCTGCGACGTGCCGAGACCGAGCGCCAAAACACCAAACTCACCCGCGAACTCGAGACTCTCAACCAATCCCTCGAAGCGCAAGTCACCGCGCGCACGCGCGAGTTGCAGGCGCTTTCGTTGCGACTCTTGCGCATCCAGGAAGACGAACGCCGCGCCATCGCGCGCGAGCTGCACGACGAAGTCGGTCAGATTCTCACCGGCTTGAAATTCCAACTCGAGTCAGCCCGGCGCGTGACCGGAGATCAGCCCGCCGCTTCATCCATCGCCGAGGCCATGGCCACGGCCAGCACGCTGCTCGAACATGTGCGCACGCTCACTCAGAAATTCCATCCCCGCGTGCTCGACGATCTCGGACTCCGCCCCGCCCTTGAGTGGCACCTGACGCAATTCACCAAACAAACCGGCATCGAAGTCGACCTCGCCGTCGACCTCCCAACGAACCGTTTGCCCTGTGATCTGGAAACCGTCGTTTACCGGATCGTGCAGGAAGCACTCACCAACGCGGCCCGCCACTCCCAAGCCAAACAGGCCTCCGTCGCGGTCACTCACGACCCAAGGCAACTCATCGTTGAAATCGCTGACCGCGGTCGCGGTTTCGATCTCGCAAAAGCGCTCGCGCGCACCGACTCGCTCGGCCTCGCCGGTTTGCGCGAACGCGTCAACCTCGCGGGCGGACGCATCGAAATCCATACCCAGCCCGGCGCGGGCACCCGTATTCAGGCGGAGTTTCCCCTCGTCGCTGACGGAACAACTCCATCCGTTTTGCCATGAACACCGTCATTTTGGCTGATGACCACGAGATCGTGCGACGCGGCGTGCGCGCCGTGTTGGAAGCAGACGGCCGGTTCAACGTCGTGGCGGAAGTCTCGGACGGCCTGAGCGCGGTCCAGATGGTGGAAAGACACAAGCCGAACCTGCTCTTCCTCGATCTGTCACTCCCCCGGCTTCACGGGCTCGAAGCGCTGCGCCAAATCCGCATCACCAGTCCGAATACCAAGGTGCTCGTGCTCTCGATGCACAATGACGAACCCTACGTCATCGAAGCGCTGCGCAGCGGCGCGGCGGCGTATATCCTGAAGGGATCGGAGTCGGACGAAATCGTGCGCGCCACCCAAGAGGTGCTCGCGGGCCGGCGCTTCCTCAGCGCACCGCTGACAGAGTGGGCGATCACCGCCCTGGCGGTGAAGACCCCCGAAACCAGCGATGCCTACAATACTCTGTCGCCCCGCGAACGCGAAGTGCTGCAACTCGGCGCCGAGGGCCTGTCGAACGCCGAGATCGCCGAAAAACTTTTTATCAGCGCCCGCACCGCCGAGACCCATCGCGCCAACTTGATGCGCAAGCTCAACCTGCAGACCCAAACCGACCTGGTCCGCTACACCATTCGGCGCGGCCTGATCCAGGCGTGACAAAAACGGCGACCCCGCCAAGGAGTCGCCGCGAGATTCAGTGCGGCGGAAAACCGCCGCAGGCTCAGACCTTCGGTCCGCCCTGCGCAAAATAGCGCGCACGCAGCCGCAGGCCGTTGAGACGGATGAAGCCGGTCGAGTCGGTCTGGTTATACCAACTCTTCACGCCTTCCATCGACGCGATGTTCATGTCGTAGAGCGAATACTTCGACTTGCGACCGCAGGTGATGATGTTGCCCTTGTAGAGCTTCAGGCGGACGGTGCCGCTGACGTGCTTTTGTGACTCGTCGATCAGCGCCTGCAAGGCCTCGCGTTCGGGGGCGAACCAGAAGCCGTAGTAAACGAGTTCGGCGTATTTCGGGATGAGCGAATCGCGCAGGTGCATCACCTCGCGGTCCATCGTGAGCGACTCCACCTGACGGTGACCCTGCATGAGAATCGTGCCGCCGGGCGTCTCGTAGACGCCGCGCGACTTCATGCCGACGAAACGGTTCTCAACGAGATCGACGCGGCCGATGCCATGTTTGCCGCCCAGCTTGTTGAGCGTCTTGAGCACGCGCGCGGGCGTCATGCGCTTGCCGTTAACGGCGACGCAATTGCCTTTTTCAAATTCCAGCTCGACGTATTCAGCCTTGTCCGGTGCATCCTCGGGCGAAACGGAAAGTTTGAACATGGCCTTGTTGGCCTTCGTGGTCGGATCGAACCACGGGTCCTCGAGGATGCCCGCCTCGTAGGAGATGTGCAGTAGATTGCGGTCCATCGAATACGGCTTCTTGAACGAGGCCTCGACGGGAATGTTGTTCGTCCGGCAATACTCGATCATCTCGGCGCGACCGGGAAATTCGTCGCGGAATTTTTCGATTTTCCACGGCGCCACGATCTCGAGCTGCGGCGCGAGCGCCATGTAGGTGAGCTCGAAACGGCACTGGTCGTTGCCCTTGCCCGTTGCGCCATGCGAGACGGTGTCTGCATTCTCCTTTTTTGCGATTTCGATCTGGGCCTTCGCGATGAGCGGACGCGCGATCGAGGTGCCCAGATAATACTGGCCTTCGTAGACCGCGTTGGCGCGGATCATCGGGTAAATGAAGTCGGTGGCGAATTCGTCCACGAGGTCGAGCGTGTAGTGCTTGGACGCACCGGTCTTCTTGGCCTTGGCGGCGAGCCCCTTGAGCTCCTCCTCCTGGCCGATGTCGGCCGCGAACGTGACGATTTCGGCGTCGTAGGTTTCGCGGAGCCACTTGACGATGACGGAGGTGTCGAGACCTCCTGAGTATGCGAGCACGATCTTCATGGTAAGGCGCACAGCTTGGAACCGCCGGGCCCCGGCTCGCAAAGGAAAAATCTGTCGGAGGCGAAAACCCGCCTGTCCTAAGCCGGACTCATGCAGTTGGCACCCGTTTCCCTCTGTAGGTCTGAAAGCAGATGGTGGAGCGGCTGACCCCGGCGCGCCTGCCCCGCAGGCTCCCAGACCAGCGCATTGGGGTCAATGCGCTCCACCTTCAACCAGCAGGGTCCGACTAACCGCGCAACCCGGCCAGTGTGGCCAGTATCGCTTTCTGCACGTGCAGGCGGTTTTCCGCTTCGTCGAAGATCACCGAGCGCGGGTGGTCGAGCACCTCTTGGGTCACTTCCTCTCCGGCGTGGGCCGGCAGGCAGTGCATGAACAGGGCATCCGGCTTGGCCGCGTCGAAAAGCTTGGTCGAGACCTGGTAGGGCATCATCCGCTTGGCGCGTTCCTCGCTTTCGCCCTCCTGCCCCATGCTGGCCCAGACGTCGCTGTAAACAATGTCGGCCCCGGCCACCGCCTCGTAAGGATCGGCCGTGTGATGGAACTTCGCCCCCAGCTTCGCGGCCGCATCGCGGATTGTCGGCGTGGGCTCAAAGCCAGCCGGTCCGCCGAGAGACACCGACATGCCAAAGACGTGCGCGCCCAGAATCCAAGAGTTGGCCATGTTGAAGCATGTGTCGCCGAGGAACGCGACTTTCCGCCCCTTCAGGGAGGCAAACAAATCCCCCGTCGGTCCGGCCCAGCGTTCCGCCGCGGTGAAGGCATCGGTATAGATTTGGCAGGGATGCAGATAATCGGTCAGGGCGTTCACGACCGGAATCGAGCCGCGCCCGGCCAGTTCGGTCACATCGCTGTGGGCGTAGGTGCGAACGATGAGGCCGTGCACAAAGCGCGACAGCACGCGCGCGGTGTCGGCGATGGATTCCCCGCGGCCGATCTGGATGTCGTTCTTGCTGAGAAAAAGCGGATTGCCCCCGAGTTCGTGAACGCCGACTTCGAAGGAAACGCGCGTGCGCGTGCTGCTCTTCGAGAAGATCATCGCCCAAGTCTGACCTTCCAGCGGTTTCTCATGGCGGCCCCGCTCCTGCTTGTAACGGCGGGCCAAGGCAAAGAGTTGCGCCACCTCCGCGGCGGCAAAATCGGTTTCGTGGATGAAATGCCTCATGCGAGCCTCAAGAAGTAATACGCCGCCAACAGTGCGGGCGAGCGCGAAATCTTCTTCGGCGAGGAGCAAGCCGCGATTGACCGCCGGTCCACAGCGGGCAACCTGACGCATCATCGAAGTCGGAGCACGCCCATGGATTCCAACCTGCCGCAACTGATCGACGACATCTGCTCTCCGGAGCCAGCCCGGGTGGCGGCGGCGCTCCAGGCGGCCGCGCCCCACCGGGAAACACTGTCCCCGGTGTTGCTCGCGCGCCTGCTTCAGGCCGCTGCCGAGCCGGAGATGTGGGACGGGGACAATGGACGGCCCACGCCTATTTTCCTCTTGTATCTCGCCGCCGCGTGGCAGTTGACGGAAGCCCACTCCCTCGCGGCCGCCTTGCTGCAACTGCCCAGCAAGCAGTGCGACAAGATGCTCGGCGACTTCATCACCGAGGGCGCCAAGTGCGTTCTGGCCGATACTTGGCCGGACGATCTTCGGGCCATCACCGCCATCGCCCTCGACACCCAGGCAGAACCCTTCGCGCGCGACGCGGCAATGGACGCCGCCGCCTTGCTCGTGATGCGCGGACGTCTGCCCCGGGAAGATGCGCTCGCCCTTTTCGGCCGTGTCGCCAGCAGCTCCCTCGATCCCAAATCGGAAGACGACTCCATTGTCGCCACCGGACTCGTCTCGACGATCATGGATTTGAGCGCGTGGGAGCTGCGCGGCACCGTCATCGCCCTCTTCGACCGCGGGCTGGTTGAGGCCAGTTGGGTGGGTGATGAGAGCGAGGTGCTCGCCAAGCTGGAGCGCGGCGCGGTGGCTGTTCCCGACGCCTGCCATTTCCCGCCACCGATCACCGACGCCTGGGAAAAGGTGAAGGGCTGGTGTTTTTTCGATCCACTGAATCCCGGCCGACAGCCTTGGACCCTGCAGTCGCCGTCCGACAGGGAATCCGATGAGCCGGCGACTCTCGACCTCACTCCCCCCGCCCCGGACAAATTCCGGGAACGGCCTCAGCCCTACCACTCCCCGGCAAAGATCGGTCGCAACGACCCCTGCCCCTGCGGCAGCGGCAAGAAATACAAAAAATGCTGCGGCGCGTGACGGCCACTCCCCCCCTGTGTTCAAGATCACATTGGCTGTCGCTTGGTCATTCCCGACAGTCAATTTGGCCCAAATCCGTTCCCTGTTGCGCGAATGACTCGCATCCATTCGTCAACCTTGTCCTGCCGCCGCCAAGATCGCCGTCTTCAAGGAATGCGGCATCGAGAATGCCATCACGCCCTCCGACATGGCCGACGCGCTCATCCGCGCCACCGCCAAAGCCAGCGGCACGAAGCTCGCGTAAGTCCACCCCCTTTGTAGTCAAACACGGGGGCGCATGGATTGATCGCTCATTCCGTGCATGGCCGATCAGGCCTTTCATCGGGATATGCGTGGATCCTTTACTGCGGACCATCTTGATCCGCACTTGCACCAAAGTCTGCTCCGCGTAGGGTGTCGGTGGGGCGATCATCATGCCTGAACTTTCGCGCTTTTACGGAATCATCATCCGCATGTTTGCCGAACCGGAGGAGCCCCACCACACCGCTCACTTCCATGCCTATTACCAGGAGCACACCGCCGTCTTCTCGATTTCGCCTGTCGCTCGGATCGTCGGCTCCCTTCCCCAGCGCCAGCAACGCTTGGTCGAGGCTTGGGCCGAGTTGCATCAGCTCGAATTGCAGGCTGACTGGCAGCTTCTTCAGGAAGGACGCCGCCCGACACCGATAACGCCTCTGCAATAACCTGCACCATGAGCCATCCCATTCATCGCATCACTTCGGTCAAGGTCGTTCCGCCTCACACCCTGCAACTGACATTTGCCGATGGGTTGTCGCGCACGATCAACTTTGAACCAATCCTTGCGGGCGAACTTTACGGCCCGTTGCGCGACCCGGCGATCTTTGCCCAGGTCCGGCTCGACCCCGAGGTTCACACGGTGGTCTGGCCGACCGGAGCGGATTTCGACCCAGCCACGCTGCATGACTGGCCGGAGCACGAAGCCGCCTTTCGCGCCGCCGCCAAACGCTGGAGCAGTTCCCATGCGCTTGCCTGACACCGCCGCCGCCAAGATCGCCGTCTTCAAGGAATGCGGCATCGAGAATGCCATCACGCCCTCCGACATGGCCGACGCGCTCATCCGCGCCACCGCCAAACGCTGGAACAATGCCATTGTTGTAGTCTGACTTTTCTGGGTTGAGGCCTCAGCTATGAACAAACCGACACCCCTGCCCCATCCCGGGATCATCCTGCGTGACGAATTCTTCGAGCCGCTGGGCATCACCCCATTGGCCGCCGCCAAGGCGACCGGTATTCCGCAGAGCCGCCTGAGTGAAATTCTTGCCGGCCGGCGTTCCATCACGGCCGACACCGCAGCGCGCCTGGGCCGGTTCTTCCAAGGCGATCCACGCAACTGGCTCAATCTGCAGGCCGCCTACGATCTGCGAGAAGTCGAGCGCTCCTTTGGCCGGGAACTCGCACGGGTTATCCCAGCCGAGCAGGTGGCCTGAACCCCGCCGCCCACCCTGATTGGTGGCTCCAGACGCCGACTTTGCTGCTGCCTTTGCGTAGATTGCCCATGTGCAGCGCGGTCGCAAGCCATCGGTTAGTCACCGCCGCCAGGCTCTTAGCGCGGCGGCGACAGTCAGCTTCCTGTCCTGCCACATCCGCTCAGGATTCTTCATCAAATTCCGATGCCGGACACCGATGGCTTGGTCTTGTCGGAGCGGTAGTTGCCGCGGTTCAGGACGTGATAGACGCCCGACTCCGATTCCATGCGCAAAGGCCGTGCCATGCCCGTCAACCCCGCCCCAGCACCCGGCAACCACAAACTACTACCTGACCCTATCCGCCTTCCTTCGCCTTCCTGACCCTATCCGCCTTCCCCAGGGGCGTCGGCATCAGCCGGCGGATGCCGGGCATCAAGCGGACGGGCCGTCATTTTGGGACCGAGAGCTGTCTGCCCACCGCCTGCAGCAGTGTGCTGCGCGCGCAAGGTTTCTGCAGGAATTCTGTCACGCCGAGCGCGGCCAGTTCGGTCCGCTGGGCCGCGCCTAGGTTTCCGTTCATGGCGATCACCCTGACGCCGGCGGCCGTGTCGCGCAACGCGCGGACAAGCGCCACCCCGGCCATCCCCGGCATCAGCAGGTCTGTGAGCACGAGTCGCACTTCGCCGCGCCGCTTCACAAACAGATCAAGGGCTTCATCGCCATCGGCGGCGGTGAGCACGCGATAGGCCGAGCGCTCCAGCAGCAGGCTGGTTGCGGCTCGGACCGTCGGTTCATCGTCCACCACGAGGATCAGTTCGCCATGTCCGTCGGTGCAGGCGGGAGGAAGCACGCCAGACGGCTCGGCGGAGGCCTCAGCCTCAGCCTCAAGGGGCGTCGCCGGCAGGTGGACGGCGAATGTGCTGCCCCGGCCCAACTCGCTGTCGACCGTCAAAAATCCGCCGCAGTGAGTGACGATCCCCTGCACCGTCGAGAGTCCCAGTCCGGTGCCTTTGCCGACATCCTTGGTCGTGAAAAACGGGTCGAAGATGCGGCCAATGACCTCGGGCGGAATACCGCAGCCGGTGTCGGCGACGCTCAGCATCACATAGACGCCGGGTTTCGCATGCACATGCGGCCAGGTCTGCTTCTCGTCCAGCGTCACGTTCCGCGCATTGAGCGTCAGCCGGCCGCCGGCGGGCATCGCGTCGCGCGCGTTGACGCAAAGGTTCATGAGGACCTGATGCAACTGGGTCACATGGATTGTCACGCCCCCGAGGTCATCCGGCGTCAGGTTCACAATCTCGATGTTGCGCGGGAAGGTTGCCTCCATGAGCCGCACCGTCTCTTCCACCATGCGCCGCGGCTGGATGGGCCGGGCGTCGTCCTCCTCGGCAGCGTGGCTGAACACCAGCAACTGCCGGGTGATGTCCCCCCCCCTTTGCGCACAGCTTTCGATCAGCGCGAGCAATCCCTGGTCGTGCTCGTGCGCCGACCCCAGCCGTTCCTTCAGGATGCCGACGGACATCATGATCGGCGCGAGGATGTTGTTCAAATCATGCGCGACCCCGCTGGCGAGCGTGCCGATGATCTGCTGGCGCTGCATGTGCAGGTTTTGCTCCTCCATCCGCTTGCGCTCGGTGATATCGTTCATCACGGACACAAATTGCGCGATCCTCCCATCAGGGCCACACAGCGGCGTGATCGTCTGCTCGCAGTAATACAGGCGGCCGTCGCACCGGCGGTTTATCGATGCACCCCGCCAGACCCGCCCGGAAAGAATCGTGGCCCAGAGGTCGCGGTACAACGCGGGGCTTTGCCTGCCTGATTTGAGCAGTCGCGGCGTCTGGCCCACGACCGCTGCCGCCGCATAACCAGTCAATTCGGAGAATGCACGATTCACCCACCGAATCGTGCCGGAAGGGTCGGTGATCATAATCGCGTTGGCGATTGTCCCGAACGCAGCAAGCATGATCTTTGCCTGATCGCCTTCCGGCCCAAGGCTGGAAGGTAGTGCCCTTTCTTCGGGCGGCGTTGTTTTCTGTCCGTGGCTCACGATTTTCCTCAAAGAGGAGATAATGTCTGAAATTCCAGACACAATGGAAGGGGAGGATTGGCTATCGTTCAAGTCTGAAATTCCAGACATGGCCTCTTCCTTGAAGCATCCGCGCAACATTGTCGGTCTCACCGTCGCACGTCACCGGCACCGGCTCAATTGGTCGCAGACGCAACTCGCTGTGCGTTGTCAGGTCTTCGGCTGGCCTGTCTCGCGGAGCATCATCGCGGCCATAGAGGGACGGGTGCGCTGGGTGGGCGACTTCGAAGTGCTCATCCTGGCGAAGGTGCTGCGCGTAAGGCCGGCGGACCTTTTGCCGGACAAGATAGACTGGGAAAAACTGAAGCTGCCAGCCTTTTAGCCGAAGGCCGGGCCGAGCAGGTATGAACCGGGGACATAGGTAACACTCTGTCCGGGGACATGGGTTACACTTTGACCGGGGGAGCAGATGGGGTCAGGCTTTGTAGTTTGTGGTTGGTAACGTCCGCGGTGTGGTCAGGACAAGGGTAACATTTTGTATTCAGGACATAGGTAACAGGTGGGTTACAGGTTGAGGGTGGAAAGAGTTCAGGCGATGAGGGTGGAGGCTGCTTCC
>CAMTVF010000092.1:0-39818 GCA_947085115.1 uncultured Opitutaceae bacterium
GAGGGATTCGAACCCTCGAGACCCTTTTGGGGTCTGCACCTTTAGCAAAGGTGTGCCTTCGACCACTCGGCCATCTCTCCAAAGTCAGATTCGCAAGCAAAGTCGCCGACCTGTCAGGCGCAAGGTATTTTCCTACAGTTTCGGGGCGTAATACTTCGATTTTAACACGCCGATACAGGGGATGTTCCTGTAGCGCTCGTTGAAATCCAAGCCATAGCCGATGACAAACTCATTCGGGATCTCGAATCCGACGTGCTCGGCCTCAAAGGGCACGAGTCGGCGCGCTTTCTTGTCGAGCAGCACGCAAGTGCGGACTGAAGCAGCTCCCTTGGCGATAATCAGTTCGCGGACGGCAGAGAGGGTGTTGCCAGTGTCGAGAATGTCGTCGACGAGCAGCACATGGTGTCCGGCGATATCGAGCTTCAGATTGTCCACGATCACCGGTTTGCCCGTCGCCTGGGTGCCCGTGTGGTAGCTGGAGGCACGAATACAGTCCAACCGCAGCGGCGTGCGCAGTTGGCGCAACAAATCAGCCGTGAAAATGAGCGCGCCATTGACGATCGCGATGACGGTGAGGTCTTTGCCGTGATACTTGCGATTGATCTGCGCGGCGAGGACACCGATGCGGCGCTTGATCGCAGTTTCGCTGACCAGCACGTGGTCGAGGTGTTTGAGCTCAGGAATGGGCGTTTTCTTGGCCATGAAAATTTTATTTCGCATCCCTTCCGTGTTGGCAACTGTTACAAGTAGAGAAGAGGAACCTTTCTTTTTGACTTCACCCCGGGCGGGCGGTTGCCTCACCGCGACGCGCCCAACCGATGATTTCCATTCAGGTCAACCAACTCACCAAACGATTCGGCAATGTTGTAGCGCTGCACGAACTCGACCTGACAATCCGCCCGGGCGAGCTCTTCTTTTTGCTGGGCCCCAGCGGATGCGGGAAGACCACGCTCTTGCGCAGTCTGGCCGGTTTCTACATCCCCGAGCAGGGGAAAATCTCGTTCGGCGACGAAGACGTCACCCGGCTTGAGCCGCATAAGCGGAACACCGGCATGATGTTTCAGAGTTATGCGCTGTGGCCGCACATGACGGTGGCGGAAAATGTCGCCTTCGGTCTGCACGAACGAAAAGTCTCTGCGGCTGAGATCAAGCAACGCGTGGGCGAAGCACTCGATTCCGTGCGGATGGGGCAATACGCCGACCGCAAACCCAACATTCTTTCCGGCGGACAGCAGCAGCGCATTGCGTTGGCTCGCGCGCTGGTGGTTCGCCCGCGCTGCCTCCTGCTCGACGAGCCGCTGTCCAATCTCGACGCAAAGTTGCGCCTGGAAATGCGCACGGAGATCCGGCGCGTGTGCAAGGAGTTCAAGCTCACCACGGTCTACGTAACGCATGACCAAAAGGAAGCGCTTTCGATCGCGGACCGTATGGCGATTCTTGACCACGGACACATTCTCCAGGTCGGCACCCCACGCGAAGTCTACAAACGGCCGATCCGCAAGATTGTGGCAAATTTCATCGGCGAAGCGGATTTCCTCCCGGGCAAGGTGCGGGGCATCGTCGGAGAATTTGTCACGGTGGAAACGCCGGTCGGAAGATTCGATGGCATTTTTGGCGATCCACGCAATGTGCCTGCGGTCGGCGACGACGTTACGGTTTCAATTCGTCCGGAATGCTGGGAATTGCACCGGGATTTTGAGCAGCGCAATGCGGTGCGCGGACGGATCGGTGAGTCGATTTATCTCGGGGAAGTCGCGCAATACGATTTCGTGACCTCAAACAACGCCACCAAATTGAAAATTTTTGAGCGCAACCCGCGCTTTGCCGACGGTTCCGCGCGCGGCGAACTTTATGCGACCGTGGCGCCCGAGGATGTAATCGTGCTCACGTCGTGATGACGGTTTCCAGCTGATGAAGCGCTACGTCATCATTCTTGCCTTGGTGGTCGTGGTCGCGCTGCCCTTCGCGCTGCGCACCAAAAGGCCGTCGCTGGGCAAAGCCGACGAAACGGTCGTCATTATCACCCCCCACAACGAGGCGATTCGCCACGAATATACGCGCGGTTTCGCTGAGTGGTATCGCGCCCAGACCGGCCGCACGGTAGTCATCGATTGGCGGGTCATTGGTGGCACGAGCGAGATCACCCGGTTCCTCGAATCAGAATACCTCTCTTCCTTTCAGCATTACTGGTCAAAAAGCTTGGGGAAGGAGTGGAGCATTGACGTGCAAGCGGCTTTTGCGAACCACCGGTTGCCGAAAGACGCTTCGCCCGTTGCCCACGAGGCGCGCAAGGCCTTTCTCGACTCGAACGTCGGCGCCGGAATCGATGTTTTTTTCGGGGGCGGCAGTTTTGATTTCATTCGGCAGGCGAATGCCGGGCGAATCGTTGATTCGGGCGTCATGGCAAAGCGCCCCGAGTGGTTTAACGACGCGGTAATCCCGACGGAATTCACGGGTGAGCCTTACCTTGACAAGCAAGGTCGCTGGCTCGGGGCCGTGCTCAGCAGTTACGGCATGCTCTACAACTACGATTCGCTGAAGCGGCTCGGGATCACCAATCCGCCGAGTCAGTGGGAAGACATTGCTGATCCCCTTTACGAAGGTGAAGTGGCGCTTTGCGACCCGACCAAGAGCAGCTCGATCGCGAAGGCTTTTGAGAATGTCATTCAGCAACAGATATACCGCGAGTGGGACCGCTTGGTTCGCGAAACGGGCAAACCCCGAAAGGAGCTTGAGGCGCAGGCGGTGCGGGCCGGCTGGGAGAGGGGACTCAGCGTGTTGCAGCGGATTGGCGCCAACGCGCGCTATTTCACCGATTCATCCCAAAAGCCCCCGATCGACGTGCTGCACGGAAACTCGGCGGTGGGCATGTGCATAGATTTTTATGGCCGGTATCAGGAAGAGAGTGCCAGCCAGCGCAGCGGCCAAAAACGGCTCGGCTACTTTTCTCCGCCTGATGGCACGGTGTTGTCGCCGGATCCGATCGCGCTGATGCGCGGTGCGCCCAATCGCGAGGCAGGCGCCGCCTTCATCGAGTATGTGCTTTCCATGGAAGGACAGAAGTTGTGGAACTTTAAAGTTGGCGAAGAGGGTGGACCGGTCCGTTTTGCGCTGCGCCGCTTGCCGATCCGGCGGGATTTCTATCAGCAAACGGAGTGGACGGCCCGTCGGTCGGACCCGGAAGTTATGCCCTACGAGGGAGATAATCCGCTGATTTACAACCAATCGTGGACGAGCGGCGACACCTTCCGGTCGATGGCATTTGTCATCCGCGTGATGTGCCTCGATACCCATCCGGAACTTGTCAAAGCGTGGCGTGGGATAATCAAAGCCGGCATGCCCGCAGATGCGCTGGCGATCATGAGCGACCTGTCGGCGGTCAGTTACGACAATGTGCAGGGACGAATCCGCCAGGCACTGACTTCGAAAAACAAGGTGGACGAAATCCAGATAGCGAACGAGTTGGCCAATAACTTTCGTCGCCAATACGAGCGCGCAGGCGAATTGGCGCGATCCAAGAGGTAATTCCGGCCCGCCGCGCGCGGCGGGGGAGGCAGGCGTTCCGGTAGGATATCCTCGGGGGCGGCTTCGAGCTCAGCCCCAGCTCTTGATCTCGGCGGTGTAGCCCGTCTTGTCAGTTGCGCGATAGAACGACGTGCCCGCGACAAACGTATCGGTGCCGGCGACGTGACATTCTTTTCCCGTGTTGAGATCGACACCGCCGTCCACCTCGATCCGGAAACTCAGACCGAGCTCCTTTCGCCATGCGGCGATCTGCGCAATTTTGGTCAACATGTCGCGCCGGAATGGCTGTCCGCCAAATCCCGGCTGCACCGTCATCACGAGCACGAGATCAACGAAGGCGAGGAAGGGGCGAATGCTCTCGGGTGGTGTGCCGGGGTTCAGCACGATGCCATTCTGGCAACCCAGCGTGTGAATTTGTTTGAGCGTGCCGCCGTGGTCGTAGGCCGGTTCGATGTGGATGCTGATGAGATCGGCACCGGCCTTGGCGAACGACTCCACGTAGAGGTGCGGTTCGGCGAGCATCAGATGAGTATCAAAAAAGGTCTTCAGGCCCGCGCGGCGGAGCGCGGCCAGCGTCTCGGGACCAAAGGTCAGGTTTGGCACGAAATGCCCATCCATGATATCGAGGTGCAGCCAGGGCGCACCGGCGTCGGCGGCGACCTTCGCGCTGGCCGCAAGATGGGCGTGATCGCCGGCCAACAGGGAGGGGGCAAGAATCGGCGCGTGCATTACAGTTCACTCAAACGAATCGCCCGACGCTGCAAAGCGCGAAATGCTCACTGCTGCTACCAAGTGGTAAGGACAACCTTCACCGTCTGCTCGGCCAGCTGAGCTGCGAGCAGAGGGAGAGCCTGATACTCCGATTGCAACTGACCGCTATCGGTGAACGCTCCGCGCTGGGCGACGATCGGGCGATCGGTGAAGATCGAAGTCTGGGAACGATTATCAAAAAGCGAGGCGCGGGCGCTGAGGGTAAGATCAAAGCGACGAGCCAGCCCAGTGTCGTCTGTCCGCACAACCGCGACACCCCGTTCGTAGGCGGTCAGAGTCATTGTCAGCGTGGCGTCGGCATCGGCGGCCGAATCGACCAGACGCACTCGCCCATCCTTGAGGAACGCATTGCGCACTTGCGTGCTGATGATCGCGCGGGCTTGGGGCAGCATGGTTTCGCTGCTGACCACCGAGACATGCAGGGTGGAGAAGGTTGGGCCGGTTTCAGCACCCAGCCGGTAATGGCTGCACGAAATCAATCCGACACTGCTCGCGACGAGACCGAGGAATAGAAAAACGCGAAGCATCGCGACCGGATTAGAAAAGCCAGAAACGCTTTTTGTTTTTCACCGACGGAGCCTTGGGCTCGTCCGGAACCGGCGGAGGCGTCTGCCCCGCAATGCGCGCTTCGACATCCACAAGCATTACTCGGGCGCGGGCGGCTACCGGTGAGTCAGGATAGGTTGTGATCGCCTCGTTATAAAACACCTTTGCTGCTTTGTAGTTGCGACGGTATTTGTAGTAATAATTGGCGATGAGCATTTTGCTTTGCGCGAGCATCGTCTTCATCTCGGCACGGCCGTCTTCGGCTGCCCCGGCGCCCGAGTCACCCGGAAACTGAATGAGAAAATCCTCGTAGTAGGTGATAGCTGCCTTTGTGGAGGCTTGGTCGTAGTAGGCACCGTCAACGAGGGCAGCGTGCGTCTGGGCGAGCTTCAAATAGGCGTCTGGCGTGAGGACGTTGCCGGGATAACTGTTGATCATGCGATCTAGGGCATCGATGGCTTCCTCACTGCTGCCCATGCGCTGGTGACCGCGAGCGACATTCATCAACGAGAGCGGCGCATAATCGCTGAAAGGTGCATTGTAGACGATAGTCTCGAAATACTCGATCGCCTTCTCTCGATTCCTCAGGCCGGGAATGATGCCCCACATGTAGGCGCGTTTGCCATCGAGGAGACCGGAGGCAATGCGGTATTGGTTGCCAATCACTTGGGTGAACTTTTCGCTGTTCGGATAGCGCTTAACCAGCTCCTGCAAGGAATCAAAAGACTTGTAGTATTCGCGGCGCTTTTCGCGCAGAAGGGCTATCCGGTAGAGAGCCTCGGCACCGTAAACCGAATTGGGATACTTGGTGGAGGTCTTGACGTAGAGACCGATTGCTTTGCGCGAATTACCGGCCTCCTCGGCGCGGCGGGCGCTGTTCATCAGATCGAGCGCGTTGCCCGTGTCAGCGGTGGACATGCCTGCGAGCGCGCCACCTTCGATGCGCCAGCCTTGGCCTGGTGACCAGACAAGCTCGGCTTGCATCCGAACGGCGCTGATGAGCGCAAGGGACAGGGAGAGAAAAACGAAGAGGGAGGAGCGACGCATGGGGAAATTACCAACGAATAAGGGTGGAGCCGTAAGTGAATCCAGCGCCGAAGGCAACAAGGAGAGTCAAATCACCGGGTTTGATCCGGCCGGCCCGGCGGGCCTCATCCAGGGCGATCGGAATTGAGGCTGAGGAGGTGTTACCAAAGCGGTCAATGTTCATGTAGAAGCGATCCATCGGCAAACCAAGGTTGCTGGCCAGCGCTTCGACGATTCGAACGTTTGCTTGGTGGGGGATCACGAGATCAATTTGGTCAAGCGTGAGGTTGTGTTGTTCCACCATTTCGCGCGCAACAGTCTCCATGACCCGCACCGCGTTCTTGAAGATTTCCTTCCCCTTCATCTTGAGGAAATGACCCTTGTCCGCGACCGTCTGGGCCGAGGCCGGACAGCGCGATCCGCCGGCAGGTGTGTAGAGGTATTCGGTCAGTTCGCCGTCTGCACCGAGGTCGGAACCGATGATGCCGATTCCCGATTGCTCGACCTTCTTGAGCACTGCGGAACCGGCGCCGTCACCAAACAGCACGCACGTGGTGCGGTCGCTCCAGTCCACGATGGAGGACAGTTTTTCCGCACCGATGATCAGCGCGCACTTGTAGCGCCCCGTCAGCAACTGACCGTAGGCGATTTCCAGCGCGTAGACGAAGCCAGAGCAGGCGGCCGCGATGTCAAAGCAGGTGGCATGCGGTGGCACACCGAGCTTGTGTTGAACGACACAGGCGGTTGCCGGGAGGGTGTAGTCGGGGGTCGCCGTTGCGACAATCAGCAGGTCGACTTCCGCGGCGCTCATGTTGGCGTCTTTGAGTGCGGCAATGGCGGATTTGATCGCGAGATCCGAACAAGCCTCATCATCACCGGCGATGTGGCGTTCGCGAATGCCGGACCGGGAAAAAATCCACTCGTCGGACGTGTCGACCATCTTGGCGAGATCTTGGTTGGTCAGAACGCGCTCGGGCGCATAGGCGCCAACTCCAGCAATAATCACGGAGGCCATAGGAGACGGAAGTTAGGGGGTTGCGACGCCGGCGTTGGTCGGCGGGTGGATGAGGACGTTGGCCTGCGCGATATCCTCTTCAATGCGGTGGTAAAGGTCTTGCCGGATGATTTTGTCGCCCGCCCGGATGGCGCTCGCCCAAGCGTGGCGGTTGCTCGATCCGTGCGCTTTCAAAATGTTGCCGCGCACACCGAGGAGCGGGGCGCCACCGTAGCGATCGGGATTCATCCGGCTTTTCAGGGCGTCAAAGGCACCCTTGGCCAGAATGGCACCGGCCATCCGCACGGGGCTTTTCTTCAATTCATCCTTGAGCATCCCGGTGATAAACTTGGCGAGTGATTCCCACGTCTTGAGCAGGGTGTTGCCGACAAATCCATCACAGACGACGACATCGACGTGATTGCGGAAAACCTGAAAGCCCTCGATCGGACCGACGTAGTTGATGAGACCGTTGAGTTTTCTCAAAAGCTCGTGGGTCTCGCCCGTGAGAGCGTTGCCTTTGCCTTCTTCCGTGCCGATCGTCAGCAAACCGACGCGGGGTGACTCCATGCCCAAAATGACGCGGGCATAATCGGAACCAAGAATCGCATTGTGCAACAGATGTTCGGGACGCGCCTCGGGATTGGCCCCGGCGTCGATGAGCACAAAATTGCCTCCGTCGCGGGGAATGACCGCCGCAAGCGCCGGGCGCTCGACACCGCTCATCATGCGCAAGCGCAGGGTGCTGCCGGCCATCAAGGCCCCCGTGTTTCCGGAGCTAACCGCGACGCGTGCCTCGCCGGTCTTCACGAGTTCGATGGCTCGCACCATCGAGGCGTCTTTCTTGGTCTTGAGTGCCTTGAGTGGTTTGTCCTCCATCAAGATCACCTCGGAGGCGTGCGCGATGGACAGACGCGGATTACCCTGCAAGCCGGCTGCGGCGAGCAAGGGCGTCAAGACCTCCTGTTGGCCGACCAAGATGATCGGCGCGAGGCCGGGATCTTCGGTCAGGACAATTTTGACCGCCTCTACAACCTCGGCCGGGCCGAGATCGCCGCCCATGGCATCGACAGCGATGCGGGGGGGGGAAGGCGTGGAACTGGCGGCTTCAGATTCGATGGCGGGAAGCTGCCGCTAAACTTAGACGGTAACGTCGAGCACCTGACGGCCGCGATACATGCCGTTCTTCGGATTGACGCGGTGCGGGCGGAATAGGCTGCCGTCGACCGGGTCCTTTGCGAACTCGGGAGCGACGAACTTGTTGGCGGCGCGGCGGTTGGCGCTGCGGCGCTTGGATTGTTTACGTTTCGGATTGGCCATGGTAAGTGACTAGTAGTGCGTCTGCCCAAACAGGCATGCGCTTCTTTGGATTGGAAGGTTGAGGAGGTAAGGTCTGCGGCCGAGTGCCGTCAAGTCGTTTAACGATAGAGTTAAGACGCAGACTAGAGAAGATAATACCCTGTCAGGATCGCCGCCAATACCAGTCGATAGAAAGCAAACAATGCCAACCCATTACGCGACAAAAACGCCACCAAGAACTTCACGGCCACCGCTGCAGAAATCGCGGCGACGAAGCCGCCGAGCAGGACATTTGACCACCCAAACACTTCAATCATCGCTGGACCGGACTTGAAGGACTTGTAGACCGCCGCTCCCGCGAGGGTCGGCAACCCCACCAAAAAGCTGAATTCCGCCGCTTTAACCGGAGAAAGCCCCGCCAAATAGCCGCCAACGATCGTGATCATCGAGCGACTTGTGCCCGGCCAAAGCGCCAAGCACTGGGCAAGTCCGATGCCGAGTGCTTTGCGCACGGTAAGGTCCGACGGCTCGTTTTTCGAGAAACCGATCCCTGAATTGGCGCGCCGCCAGCGTTCAGCCCACAACATGACGAAGGCACCGACGACAAGTGCGGCGATCACGGACGGAACGGAGAAAAGATACCGATCGATCAAGTCGTGCAGAAAAAACCCGACCGTTGCGACAGGGAGAAAGGCGAGCAGCACGTTTCGCAGTAACCGGGCACCTGCACTGCTCCGTCCAAAAAGCCCGAAGAGCATCTGCATGAATTGGTGCCAATACATCAAGACGACGGCCGCAATTGCGCCGGCCTGGATCACGACCGCGTAGGTGTCCGCGGCGATCTTGAGGGTCAGCGGCACGCCTTCGGGATTCTTCGGTGAAGGTTTCTTATACCAAAGCGGCTCGCCGGTCCTTGCGAAGAGGGGCGCGCTCGATTCCAATCCGAGCATCTGGTTGGCGATGATCAAATGTCCGGTCGACGAAATCGGCAGAAACTCGGTCACCCCTTCCACGATGCCCAACACGATGGCATCGCTGACGCTCAGTTCCGCCGCCGGTGGGCTTGGTGGTTCGGCAGGGCGACCGACTGCCGCTGCGCCGACCAGAGATATGACAGGAATTAAACGACGCCAGAAACGGAGGCTCACCGGGGCAGCGTTCTGGAACGCCTCCAGCGTGTCGAGAAATATGCTTTGCCGAAGTTTGGCACATCCCCCTTCTTCCCATCTGATGCTGCCGGTATTCACGACCAAACTTTGCGCGGGCCAGAATCTTGATCCCGCCGAGGCTCGCGCCGCCGCACTGGAACTGGCGCAGGAAATGGTGAACGTGGACATTAAGGTGGAATTTCTGACGGCACTTTCGACCAAAGGGGAAACAGCCGGGGAGATTGCGGCTTTCGCCGCGACTTACCGGGAGCAGGCGCGCAATCCCGGAGTGGAGGAGTGGGCACCGCGCGCGATCGACATCGTCGGCACCGGGGGGGATCACGCGGGTGGCTTCAATATCTCCACACTCGTGACACTGACGCTCGCCAGCGCGGGAGCGCTGGTGATGAAGCACGGGAATATCGGGATGACATCCAAATGCGGTAGCGCGGATCTCATCGCGGCGCTTGGTCTGGACCTGCAGGCTTCGCCGGAAAAAAGTCGCGCGGCACTGCGCGATCTGGGTTTCTGCTTCTTCTTCGCGCCCGCCTACCATTCAGCTTTCAAGCATGTTGTTCCGGCGCGCAAGGCACTCGCGGCGCAGGGTAAACGCACGGTTTTCAATCTGCTGGGACCACTGATCAATCCCGGACGCCCGGCGCATACCCTGCTTGGTGTATTTTCGCCGGTTCTCATCCCGAAGTTTTCCGATGCACTCGAGACGTTGGGCTCACGGTCCGGAGTGGTCGCCCACGGTGTGATCGACGCCGAACGGGGCATCGACGAATTGACTTCGACGACCGAGAATAGGGTCCAGGGCTATGGTCGCCTGCGCGGCGCGCGGGATTGCTGGCAACCGGAGGATTTCGGACTGCAGCGGGCACCGTTTAACCATCTCGTCGGTGGGGATGTGGCCACCAATGTCGGCATTACCGCGACGATTCTTGCGGGCACGGCACCCTCGGGGTTGATTGATACCATCGTGCTCAACACTGCGGTCGGGCTTTGGATTCTCGAGCGCGTGCCGACCATTCAGGCTGGTCTTCCGCTTGCGCGCGACCTGCTGCTCGGCGGGGCCGTCGCCAAAAAGATTGCCGCCACGCGTGAATTCTATCGTTCGTAAGGGCATGTCTTCGCGAAAGTATTTCGGCACCGATGGAGTGCGCGGCATTTATGGCGGCGAGGTGATGAACGAAAAATTTGCGTGGCGCCTTGGTGTTGCGGCAGCTCGGTATTTGCGGGCGGGACAAGCCGTGGAGAATTGCGTCCATCTCGGACGCGATACGCGGGCTTCGGGTGAAAGCCTCGAACGGGCTCTCGCGGCGGGCCTTGCCTCCGAAGGGGTGCAAGCCGTCAGTTTGGGCGTGGTGCCAACTCCGGCAGTGAGCCTCGCTTTGCGCACGAAACCTGGGGCGCTGGGCATCGTGATCACCGCCTCACACAATCCGGCGTGCGACAATGGCATCAAGTTTTTCGGCGCGAACGGCATCAAGCTGACCGACGAGGAGGAATTCCGGATTGAGCAATTGCTGCCAGAGGCAGCCGGCGGGATGGAATCTCCGGCAGTCGACCGCTTCGACGCGCAATCCCTTTACACAAAGGTAACGTCACGGCTCCTGCCAGCCGGTGCGCTCCGCGGTTGGAAAATTGTGCTCGATACGGCCAATGGCGCGGCGTGCTTTACCAGCCGAGCCGTTTTGGAGCAACTGGGCGCGGAGCTGATCCTCATCGGCAATGCGCCCGACGGCCAAAATATCAATGCCGGCGTGGGCAGTCAGCATCCCGAGAAAATGTGTGCGTCCGTCATCGCCCACGGGGCCCGCCTGGGGATCGCCCATGATGGTGACGCGGATCGCTGCGTCCTTTGCGATGAACGCGGCGATGCGCTCGACGGTGATGAGATGCTGACCTTGCTCGCGATTCACGCTCTGCGGCAAAAAGCGCTGGTTGAGAACACGCTGGTCACCACGGTGCAGAGCAACCTGGGCGTCGATGCCGCTGTGTCCGCGGCCGGAGGAAAAGTCGTGCGCACGCAGGTCGGTGACCGGTATGTCATTGAACGCATGCTCGCGCTGGGCGCGCAACTCGGGGGGGAATCTTCGGGGCATGTGATTTGCGCCGAAGTTTCACCGACCGGGGACGGCTTGGTTGCAGCCCTAAGAGTGATCGATGTGATGCGCGCGACGAATCGCCCATTATCGGAGCTGCGTCGTGCGCTGACAAAATTTCCGCAGATGACCGCCGCGCTCAGGGTGCGGAAGAAGCTTCCGCTTGAGTCTCTCGCGACGCTATCGACTACGATCCGACAGTTGGAAACCGAGTTTGCTGAACGGGGCCGGGTGCTCGTTCGTTATTCGGGCACCGAGTCCAAATTGCGGCTGCTGGTCGAGGGGCCAACGGATGCCGATGTGGCGCAGGCGCTGGCGCGCCTGGAACGGGCTGCGCGCGCGGATTTGATTGTTGAGTAGGATGCCGCTTGCGCGTCATCCTCCGCGCTGCCATCTCGAACCAATGAAGGAAGTGTCTGTCGCTGCCTTGGGACCGCATTTGCAGAAGCAAGTGGAGAGCGCACGCGCGGCGTTTGAACACGGCAATCATACCGCCGCCGTCGCGTTATGTCAGACGGTGTTGGCGTCGGCTCCGGGATGTTTGCCCGTGCGCAAGTTGCATCGGGCCGCACAATTGAGGCGCGTGGCCGGCCGCGGTGGATTTCTTGCCAAGGCACTGGGTGGATTATCGGCCGCGACGTTCTTTGTGAGAGGCAGTGTGGCTTTCAATCGGGATCCGGTCAAAGCGATCGAGAGTGCGCAGAAATTGCTCGAAGCAGACCCGCATGGTTCGGCTGCTTTGCGGATGCTCGGCCAGGCGGCTGCGGCGCTGGGCTGGCACGAAACGGCAGTCTTCGCCTTTGAGGCCCGGCGCGAAAATGAGCCGGATGACTTGGAAAACCTGATCGCGTTGGGACAGGCCTATCTAGCCTCCGGACAACCGGGTCCCGCCGTGCAGGTTGCCGCCACAATTCTGCATCGTGAACCGGGCAGCGGGCCGGCGACCGCGCTTTTGAAAGATGCCTCCGTGGCGCAAAGCTTGCGGACGGGACGGTGGGAGGAGGCTGGGGATTTTCGCGGCAAAGTGAAACACCCGTGATGCGGGGCAAGCCCAACTCCGCCGCAGCGATCTATTGGACGGCTTTTGTCGGCCTGTTTTTCGATTACTACGATCTCTACCTGTTTGTTTATCTTGAACGGACCTTGGCGGCGCATTTTGACCTCTCGGTTGCACAAAGCAGTTGGTTGCAGTTTACCGGACTCGCGGGGGTGGGCCTCGGTGCGCTTCTCTTTGGCTACTGGGCGGATCGATTTGGGCGAGGACGAATGATGTTGGTTGTTTTCGGAGTATACGTCGTCGGAATCGCTGGCATCAGCCTCGCGTGGGATATCGGCAGCTTGTTTGTCTTCCGTTTGCTGGCGTCTTTGGCTCTCGGGGCCGAATGGGGCATCAGCCACACCTATTTGGCGGAACGGGTGGATGGAGCGCGGCGCTATCGTTTTTCTGCCCTGCTGCAGTTTTCGATTCTGGGCGGACTGCTCGCTGCGTTGGCATCACGCTTTGCGTTGCCGGTGGTCGGGTGGCGCTGGCTCTTTGCCGCCTCACTGGTGCCCGTGGTAATTCTGTCCTTGGTTCGGTGGCGGGCGTTGGCCGAGGGCGGGACGAAAGCCAGCGTGCCCGTGGCAAGGGCGATCTGGCCGGCGTTGCGTTCGAACTCGCGGATGTTTGCTTTGTGTTTCGCGATTGCGAGTCTGACCATCGCGAGCGGCACGATGAATGTGTTCTACGCGCGGGAATTGCCGCAGTCGCCGATCTATACGATTTTCTTTTGGGGCAATGTCGCTCCGGGCATGCTGTTCGGCGCGTGGCTGGTGCGGAAGGCTGGGGTTGCGAGCGCACTCACCATCTATGCCGTCGCGCTGGTGGCGCTGTCGGCTGGGTGCTGGGTCAGTGACTGGGACGAACGCAGTTTGGCCTTTGCCCTCGTTCTGCCACTGTTGAATGGCGTGCCGTTCGGGCTCATGGGGGCGTATTTCAACGAGGTCTTTGCAGAATTCCGGACGATGCTGTCTGGTGCAGCCTACAATCTCGGTCGCATTTTGGCTGGCTTTTCCCCGGTGCTGATCTCGGCGCTCGGATTGCATGTGGAGGGCAGGTATTTTCTTTTCACGGCCGGTTTGGGGCTAGGTGTGGCGGGGCTCGCGCTGATCGTCGCCCGTGAAAAATTGCAGTTTGGGCGGCAAAGGTTGGATGAGCGGCACGGCGACTTTTAAGCGAGCCTTAACAGGGGGCCTCTGGTATTTTAGCGGCTGAGAGGCTCTGGCGGATGGCGGCTATGTGATGGGAAAATCGACCGAGCGAGGAGACGATGGCGGTGCAATTGGATCTGTGCTTCGGGAAAAGTGGAGATCGCGATGTGGGCTGGGCGGAGTCGGTGAGGTGCCCGGAGCGCGGCTGGGCCCGGCGTGCTGGAAATGAGGAGCCACCACGGCAGTCAGCTCCTCCCACACGCCTCCCGATTCATCTCGTTGAGCAAACGGGCGGCGCGCGTGCGCTTCGTCAGGCGACCCAAAGATAAAAACGTCGTTTGTTGGCTCATCAGGGTGCCACTCCTTGCAGCAAATCATATTCTTGGTTCAAGGAGGATTTTTCAGAGGCTCCCTCTCGCAGACTGACACCGGAGGGGCAACCTCCTGAAACTTCACGGCGAAGTCGTCGCTGCAGTCGCCGGCTCGGTCTCGGGGTTTTTCTCAGCGGCCGCAGCAGGTTCGGCATCGGCGGGTGCGCCGAGTGCTTCCCCTCCGGTTGAACGCTCAGCGCCCGTCTTAGCGTCGCTCGTCGCAGAAGATTTTGCTGCGACCGGAGGTCGGCTGCCCGCGCTGGAGTCCTCGGCCACTGCGTCGGGATCGCTTCCCTGAATCTCGTTCAGTTGCGCGCGCAGCAGATCGAGCGCTGCCGTGAGACCTTTGCCGGAAAGTGCAGAGCGGAGTTTTCCGCGGGCCGCCGATTCGTGATGCAGAGCCTGGCTGAGGCTCTGAAGGATGCGGGCGAGTTCAGTTTTCCCGAGATTCTCGGCTGAGATACCGGCGGAGGCCATCAGCGTGGAGAGATTTCCGACATCAATCGTTTGATAGTCGGCGGCGAGCTGCTTCCGGAATTGGCGGCATTTGGTGCACAATGAGGTCAGCATTTCGGTGAACTGGGCTTCATCGATTCCCAAGCGGGTGTGCACCGGCACGGAGACCGTCTTGGGCTTTTCGGATTTTGCTTCCGTCTCCTTCGGCTTGCCAATGATCAGCTTCAATTTGGCTGTCAGGGTCTCGGGAGCGTAAGGTTTTAGAATGTAATGCCGGATGCCGACGCCGCGGGCTCGGGTGATGTTTTCGACGTCGTTGCTCGCCGAGCAAAGCGCGATGGGGGTGTCGGCGCGGTAGGGCAGTGCTTTCATTTGCTGCACCACCCAGAATCCATCGTGGTCAGGCATCAGAATATCGATGATCGCGAGATCGACTTGCAAAGCGGGGTTTTCCAACTGCCTCATCGCAGACGTGGCGTCTTCCGTCAGGGTCACCGTATAGCCAAGTTGGCCTGTCACGATTTGAGACAGCAACTTGCGGGCGACCGCGTCGTCTTCTACGATGAGAATGTTCATCTCCTATTACCATTCGTCGCAAGGCCCCGTGAACTTGAGCGAAATGCGCCGATAACCTGTTGCTATCCGTGCTACTTGTGTCCTTTCGATGTGCGGCCTTGTCTCGGAAATTCTAAAAACCAGCTTAGGGATAAGCCCTTAGGGAACAGAATCGAGTGGCGGCGATTATTCATTCACGATGGCCTGCGAAAGCAGAAGAACACCGGGATCTCCTCGGTCCGACAGGAAAACGGCCCTTGATTGGATTTCCCACCCTTTGGGGAGGGTTCATTTAAAGATTAGCGTGGATTAGCGTGGATTTGCAGGTTTGCTCCATTCCATGTCTCGCACTGTCGCCATCGTCGGTCGGCCTAATGTCGGTAAGAGCCGTCTATTCAACCGGCTCGCTCGCCGCCGCATTTCCATCGTTCACGACCAGCCCGGTGTGACTCGCGACGTCGTGTCCGCCGAGGTCAAGGAGGGCGGCTTCCACCTGCTCGATACGGGAGGGTTGGGGCTGCAGGACGCGACGACCCCTGCGAAATTGATCAAAGCTTCTGAAGTCCAAGTTGCATTCGCGATTGGTGCGGCCTCGGTGATTCTCTTCGTGGTGGATGCCCGGGAAGGACTGACCTCGCTCGACGAGCGCGTCGCGACGCTTTTGCGCCGGAGCAAGAAGAAGGTTATTCTGGTCGCCAACAAGGCGGATCAAGGAAAGGAAAAGGTCACGACAGCAGACGAACTTTACCGGCTTGGTTTCGGGGAACCCATTTTTCTTTCGGCCGAACACGGCAACGGCGAGGCCGAGCTGCGCATCGCCATGCTGGCCAGTTTCCCTCCGGACGACACGGAAGAAGAGGACCCCAAGAACAAGCGCCTCACCATTTGCTTCGTCGGCCGCCCCAATGTCGGCAAGTCCTCGCTCAGCAACCGCCTGCTCAAGAACGACCGGCTCATCGTTTCCGATGTGCCCGGCACCACCCGCGACTCGATCGAGATCACCTTCGACTACCGCGCGCGTGACAAACAACTCTGGCCTTTCCGGCTGATTGATACGGCGGGCATTCGCGCCGCCACGAAGCTCTCGTCGTCCGTTGAATATTTTTCGCGCGTGCGCTCGCTCGATGCGATCCATCGGTCCGAGGTCGCCTTCATGGTGCTCGACGCGATGGAGGGCGTGACGCAACAAGACAAGGCCATCGCTGGTGAGATCATCAAGGCCAGCCGGCCGATCGTGCTTGTCGTCAACAAGTGGGATTTGGTCCACGCCGCGATCCGCCGCGGTGAGCTCAAGCAATTCAAGAGTGAGCGCGATTTCCGGGAGAAGTTCGAGAAGGCGCTCTACGAGCATCTCTTCTTCACCCCCGGTGCACCGGTGATGTTCGTCTCGGCGCTGACGGGCGACGATATCGAGCGCATGCTCAAGGCGGCGCGTTCCCTTGATGAGCGGCTCGGGCGCAAGATCCCCACCGCGAAACTCAACCAGGCGGTGGTCGAGCTCACGGATCGCAATCCACCGCCGTCGGTCGGCGGGCAACGCTTCCGGGCCTACTACGCCACGCAGACGGGCAATCGCCCGTTTCGCATCAAGATTTTCTGCAATCGCGAAGAGAAACTCACGGAGAGTTATCGGCGTTACCTCGAGAACGGCCTGGTTGAGAAATTCGATCTCGCCGGTTGCCCGATTCACTTCGATCTGGTCGGCAAGAAAAAAATCTCGATTGACGAGCGCCTGAGCCGGGCCGGGGCCAAACGCAACGCCGCCGCAGCCGAAGCGGCGAAAGACGTGTTCGACGAGAAGCCTGATTTTCTTGATGATTGATTCCATCATGAGCGGCCTCGTGCCGCTTCTCAGCCTTCGCCGTTTCGCTTGTTTCGCCCATGCTTAGAATAGTCTTCATGGGTTCGGACGAGATCGCCCTTCCTGCGCTCACTTGGTTGGCGGGCGAGGGGAGTGCCATTGGGCGGGTGGTGGCGGTGTTCACCCAACCCGATCGCGCCGCAGGTCGTGGTCAGAAGGTGCAACCGAACGCGATCAAGGTTTGGGCGCAGGCGCACGGTATCCCAGTGCATCAGCCCGGGAAATTTTCTGACGAAAGCAGGGCGCTGCTTGCCAGCTACACTGCCGACTTATCGCTCGTCATGGCCTACGGTCATATACTCCGCCAATTGGTCATTGATACGCCCCGGCTTGGCACGGTGAATTTGCACGCGTCGTTGTTACCGAAGTTTCGCGGTGCGTCCCCGATCCAGACCGCTGTCGCCATGGGCGAAAAGAAAACCGGTGTGGCGCTGATGCGCGTGGTTTTGGGATTGGATGCCGGCCCCGTCGGCGATGTCGAACGCGTGCCGATCGCACCGCTGGACACAACCATGGAGGTAAAAAGCAAAATCGCTGCGGCCTGCGTGCCGCTGCTCCAACGATCCCTTCCGCGCATTGCCGATGAATCATTGGCATTCATCGATCAGGACCAAATGAACGCCACCTATTGCCGCCGCTTGGCAAAGGCAGACGGAGCGGTGGACTTTGCCCGCCCGGCGGAGGAGTTGGCCGCCCGCATCAATGGGCTTATGCCCTGGCCTGCATGCACCACGGAGATCAACGGGCTGACGATCAAGTTGGGCTTGGCGGACGTCTGCCAGGCGGCCGAAGGAGAAACTCCCGAACATGCTGGGCTGGCGCCTGGCATTGTGGTTGGCAATGGGACGGACGGACTCTTGGTGGCGACGGGAGATGGCATCTTGCGCCTCCGCCGCTTGCAGCGGCCCGGTGGCAAGATGCTTTCTGCGGTGGAATTCGGGCGAGGGATGCCGGTGCCCGCAGGCACCCAGCTGCCGTCACGTCCGCTGCCAATCCTGGTGGCCGAGAAACCGTTTCCGCGCCAAAAAAACTGAAGGGTCTTCGCTTGTTTTTGGGCCCGTTCTTCCCAAGCTTGCTCTATGCGACCTTGGATTCTAATCGGAGCTTTTCTGACAGCTGGCCTCGCCGCCTTGGGCCAACCTGCGAGTAACATGGCCTTTGAACTCGCGAGCATGCGCGAGGACGTGCGGCTGCTGACGCAACGCGTCGGTGAATTGAGTCTGACAATCGAGCAACTCACGCGTGAAAATGCCAGTCTGCAGGCCAAGGCCAGCCAGAGCTACGTGACGGTCGAGCAGCTGAACAGATCCATCACCGACATCAATCGCTCGTTGCAAAGCGCCCTGGCTGACCAGAAGCGTGATGTTCTGCAACAGGTCGCCGGGCAACTTGAGCGCATGGGCAAGCAGACCAATGCCGCCCTCGATGCGTTGGCCAAGAACCAATCCACCCGCCCGGTGGTGCAGACCCAGTTTAGCAGCGATTTTCCAAAGCAGGGAGTGAATTACACGGTCGTGAGCGGCGACACCCTGTCTGGCATCGCCCAGAAACACGGCGCAAGCGTGCAAGACATTGCCAACGCCAACAAAATTTCCGACCCACGCAGCATTCGAGTGGGGCAAACTCTCTTCATCCCGCAGGGCAAGTAACATGGCAAAGACTCCTCCCTCCCGTCTCGGTCGTGGCCTTGGCGCCCTGATCGCCAGTGGCACGCAAATGAACAAGCCCGCTCCCACTTCCCCAAGCACGGGCGCGGCAACAACCCCGGGCGGTTTGCCCGGCTATCGCGAGGTCCCGGTTCATCTTGTCGAGCCAAATCCCTATCAACCGCGCAAGGAAATCGATGCGCAACTCCTGAACGATCTGGCCGACAGCATTCGGGCGGAAGGTCTCCTGCAACCGATCGTGGTGCGGGCCGTGGGTGATCGTTTTCAGTTGATCGCCGGTGAACGCCGTTGGCGCGCGTTCCAACAGCTCAAGCTCAAATCCATTCCCGCCCGGGTCATGACCGCAAGTGACGCTTCGTCCGCTACGTTGGCGATGATCGAGAATTTGCAGCGGGCGGACCTCAATCCGATCGAAGAGGCGCACGGTTACGCCAGCCTCATTCGCGATTTTGATCTCACGCAGGACGCTGCCGCACAACGGGTCGGCAAGGGTCGAGCCACCGTGGCCAATTCGTTGCGCCTGCTCGCCCTCGAAACGGAAATCCAGGGCTACGTCAGCAAGGCGATGCTCAGCACCGGCCACGCCAAGGTGTTGCTCGGCGTCGAAAACGGGGCAGAGCGACTGGCGCTGGCGCGGCGCTCGATCGAGAGCGACCTGAGCGTGCGTTCCCTTGAGGAGATCGTGCAGCACCGGCGCAACAGTGGGCCGGGCAAAAAGCGCCGGATGCCGGCTGCCGATGCGACGGCCCTGACCGACATTGAAAAGAAGCTCACGTCACACCTCGGGGCCCGCGTTACCCTCCGCCATTCTCCCAAGCAAGGCCGCATCATCATCGAATATCACGGCAATGACGACCTGGCGCGCGTGATGGAACGAATCGGCGTCACCCTGTGAGAACGCGCAAGTAGTGCCGGACGATTCCTCACAACCCGAAGCCAGCATTCTGGAGCAAGGCAGCGATACTGCGAAACGGTGGCTGATTGATCGATTGCCGATCTGGCGGGAGTTGCGAAATTATCGCCGCGAAAACTGGCGCCATGACCTGACAGCGGCGGCGACGGTGGCGATGGTGTCGATCCCGCAAGCGCTCGGCTTCGCGCTCATCGCCGGATTGCCGCCGTTGATGGTGGTGATGTCGGTGGTGGTGGGTGGTTTCGTGGCGGCGCTCTTCACTTCGTCGCACCATCTGGTTTTCGGGCCGACCAACTCGCTGAGCATTATTCTCGCGGCCACGATTTATTCGTTCTCCGGGCTGGCCCTTGAACCGGCGCAAATCGCGCTGCTGCTGGCGTTGCTGATCGGGGTGATCCAGCTGTCGGCGGGCCTTGCGCAGATGGGGGATTTGACGCAGTTCATCTCGCGGTCGGTGGTCATCGGTTACGGTTCTGCGATCGCGGTGCTGTTGATCGCGAACCAGCTGCCCTACTTTGTGGGCGTGCTGGAGGTGGATCGCAGCTCCGGACTTTTACGCAGCCTGCTTGATTCCGTAGTGCAGGTGCTGCACGGAAATTTTCTGCCCTACAGTGCGGCGATGGGACTGCTCACCATGCTGCTGTTCGAAGCGATCGGGCGTTTCTGGCCGCGTGCTCCGGCCGAATTTATCGGTCTGGCGCTGGTGGCCGTCCTAACCCAGTCGATGCAACTCTCGGAATTGGGCATTCGCACGATTGCCAGCGAAGGGGCATTGGCGGTTGGGATTCCTTCCTTTGTGGGTATGCCGCTCGGAGCGACGGATCTCACCGTCGTGCCGGCCTTCCTGAGCGCGGCCTTCGCGCTCGCACTCTTGGGCATGTTGGAGTCGATATCGATTTCCAAGACGCTCGCCACTCGCTCGGGTCAACGGATTGATTCCAACCAGGAATTGATCTCAATGGGAGCCGCCAATGTCGCGAACAGTCTCTTTGGCGCGATGCCGGGCTCGGCGTCGTTTGCGCGCAGCGGAACAAATTTTCAAGCGGGCGCCCGCACCCAACTGGCAGCCGCGCTGAGCAGCGGTGTCGTGCTGCTGGCTCTAATTTTCGTTTCACCGCTGATCAGTTTTCTTCCGGTGGCCAGCATTGCAGCCGTCTTGTTGCGGGTGGGTTGGCGCATGTTTCCTCGTGAGCAGATTTTCATCGCCCGCCGCGCGACCCGCGCAGACGCCATCGTGTTTTGGGTGACGCTTGCGGCGGCGTTGTTCCTGAAGTTGGACGCGGCAATCTATGTCGGCGTGGGAACGTCGCTCGCGCTGTTCCTGCGCAAAGCCGCCAAGCCCACGCTGGTCGAGTATGACTTCAACGACACGGGCAACCTCGCAAAACTCGACGACAAGACGCAGCGCACCCACGCGCAAATCACGATCATTCACGTCGAGGGAGAGCTGTTCTTTGGCGCGGCCGAGTTGTTTCACTCGCAAGTGCGGGCGCTGGCGGAGGACAAAGACATCAAGATATTCATCCTTCGGCTCAAGAATGCGCGCCATCTTGACGCCACGACGGTGATGGCATTGATCGAGCTGAGTGACTACTTGCAGCGAACCGGCCGAAAACTGCTCATCAGTGGCATAACTCCTGAAGTGGAGCGCGTCTTGGAGCGCAGCGGCGCCATCCAGCACATAGGACCGGAGAATGTCTTCCGGACGGAAACAAACCCGACCTTGAGCACGAAACGGGCGTTGCAGCGGGCCACCGCGTTGCTCGATCAGTCGGGGGAAAAGCCGGAAATCCGGATTTTCTACGACCGGCCCCAGAAGTAGGTTCTCAGTCGGCTGGTGAGGCCTCTGCGGTCGACGGTAATTGGAGACACTGCACTAGACCCAATAACTCGGCCCCAGAACTTTGGTTGACAAAGGGGGTCTGAGAACGTTGCGTCTACCACTTTATGAACCTCCTCATCGGGATTTTCACTTTTCTTTTGATCCTCATTTCCCTCTTCCTTGTGCTTGTCGTTCTGATGCAGAAGGCCAAGTCCGACGGGGCGGTAGCTGCCATGGGCGGCGGTGGCATGGAATCGACCTTTGGTGCCGAGGCCGGCAACGTCCTCACGAAGGCGACAATCACTGCGGCTGTCCTCTTTTTTGTGATCAGTTTCGGTCTTTATCTGGCCCACATCTATCAATCGAAACAGCAGGATGACGTTGACGGTAAATTGCCGACGGTAACGGCCCCCGCGACTCCTCAAGGTGGGTCCAATACTCCATAATCAGCTTCAAAACCCGGTGCGCCGGGTTTTGTTTTTGGCGGGTATCGCCTTGGTGTGCCCGATCGTCGGGTTGGCGCAAAGCGCGGCGCGTCCCGTGCCCAAATATCTTTCTGCCAAGCCGGATCAGGCCGAAGGCGGGAAAGTTCTCCAGCAATTTCGCAATGTCGGCCTTCAAGGCAGCTATTGGCTCGAATTTGAACTCCGGGTCATGCCGCGCAAGGGTCCGGAGCGGTTGATTGAGGGCGCGATGTTTGGCATGCAGGGACCGGATGGCCCGCTTACGCGCCTGCGGACGATCGATCCTGCCAACACGGGCGGAAGCAAAACGCAGCTCTATCTGCTGCACGGCGGTTCCGCAGATGCCGCCTGGGAGTGGAATGCCGGCCAACGCGGGATTACGCCCCGGCGGGTCGAAGCCAGCGAGCTGCTTGCGCCGATGGAGCACACCGACCTCACATTGTTCGACCTGCAGATGCCGTTCTTGCGCTGGACGGACTTCGTTTACGAAGGCGTCGCCAATGTCCGGGGTCGCCCCGCTCATGCCTTTTTGCTTTATCCTCCAGCCCCGCTTGAGCCGTCCGCAGCGATGCGGGCGATCCCGGCCCCCGCCGCCGTGCGCGTGTTTCTCGACACACAGTTCAATGCGATGACTCAGGCGGAGTGGCTGGGTGCTTCCGGCCAATCGCTCAAGACGGTGACGGTGCTTGATCTCAAGAAGTCCGGCGAGCAATGGCTGGTGAAGTCGATTGATCTGCGCAATGCGCAGACCCGCGCCAAGACGCGCTTCTCCGTCAAGGCGGTCGCGCTCGGCCTCGATCTGGAGCCGGCGTTTTTTGATCCCCGCCACCTTGCCAAGCCCGACCCCGCCGTGCCCCCCGCGAAGATCGAGCGCTTCTGAACGGCGGTCCTCCACCGACGAACGCCTGGGAGGCAGCTCGATTCTCGGTTCGCGTCTTGACTGGTGAACGGACCGGCGCAGTGGTTTTCTCTTTGTTGTCATGCCCGCCACTCGAAAAGACCCCAATCGTCCGTTCGCAATCCAGCTCGAGGTCGAGTTTCTCGATCGCCTGAGCGAGCCGGTGCGCGAAGGACGCGTGAAATCCGTCAGCGATTTGATCCGGGCCGCGCTGGCGCGGTATGATTTTGCCAACGTCATGGTGCTGCGGTCGCCGCAACTTTTGATCTCCGTGCGCCTGCCCACGGAGATCCGGCAGGAGCTGAGAAAAATCTCCCGGGCCAAGCATGCCAGCATCGGTCAACTGGTGCGTTTGGCGGTAGAGGCTTACCTGCCGCAACTCGAAGTGGACACGGGGACGGAGTCGGGGATGTCGATTCCGCATGTTGAATTGCCGACTGAGGAATCCAGCCTAGCCAAGCGGACGAAGAAAGGCTCGTCGCCGAAAAAAAGACAGAACAACGCGAAGAAACGTGGGCAGCGAAAACCAAAGCCGGTCACGAGCACGGCGAAAGCGTCAGCATTTCAAAAAGGGACGCCGGGCAAGCAGGCAAAAGCATCCGGCAGGAAAGTCCCGCAGAGATAACTTGGTGGACTGGAATCGTCCGATCTCGCGGCGCAGGGCGGCGGATATGACAGATTGGCGTCGCCGCGAGGAGGGCGGGGAGCTTGGAGGACTTGCCATCGCTTCGGGTGAACCATTTAGTCGCCGCAAGTATGAGCCAACCGCATCCGCTATCCGTCTGGGCCCAGAATGTCGCGCCGTCTCCGACTCTCGCCATTGATGCCAAAGCGAAGGCCATGAAAGCAGCGGGCGAGGACGTCTGCAGCTTTGCCGCCGGTGAACCGGATTTTGACACGCCTGAGTTCATCAAGGACGCGGCGATTGCGGCGCTGAAGGCCGGTCAGACGAAATACGCTCCGACGCCCGGAATCGCTCCGCTCCGCTCCGCCATCGCTGCACGCTACGCGGCGGACTACGGTTTGTCGGTCAAGGCGGAACAGGTGGTGGTCTCCCCGGGCGGCAAGTTTTCCTGTTACCTCGGATTGCTGGCGACAGTGAATCCCGGCGACGAAGTCATCGTCCCGGCACCCTACTGGGTAAGCTATCCGGAAATGGTGAAGCTCGCTGGGGGCACGTCGGTTTTCGTAAATTGTGACGATCGCGTCGGTTTCAAACTCACTCCCCAACAACTCGAGGGGGCGATCACGCCCAAATCAAAGCTCTTGATCCTGTGCAGTCCTTCGAATCCGACGGGCGCGATCTATTCGCGAGCCGAACTCGAGGCGCTCGCCGCAGTGTGTGTGAAGCACAACCTCTACGTGCTTTCTGATGAGATGTATGAAAAACTCATCTATGATGGGGACACTCCGGTTTGCTTTGCCACGCTTGGAGACGAGGTTGCCAAGCGGACCATCACCGTCGCGGGTTTTTCCAAGACCTATTCGATGACGGGCTGGCGACTCGGCACCTTGGTCGCTCCTGCCGCGATCGCCAAAGCCTGCACGGAACTGCAAAGCCAGATGTCCTCCAACGCCACGACGTTTGGTCAGTTTGGCGCGCTCGCCGCTCTCCAGGAAAAGGAGAAGGCCGAGACAGCCGTCGCCGAGATGAAAATCGCCTTCGATCGCCGCCGAAAATATCTGCATGCCGAGTTAAACAGGATCCCCGGCATCTCCTGCCTGCTGCCGGGTGGCGCGTTTTACGTGTTTCCGAATATCTCGAGCTTCGGCATCGACGATGTGGAATTTTGCACCCGATTGCTCGACGTCGAAAAGGTGGCTGCTGTTCCCGGCTCGGCCTTTGGACTCGGCGGCTACCTGCGCCTCAGTTACGCGACATCGGATGAGATTTTGCGCAAAGGCGTTGAACGCCTGACTCGATTTTGCGCGACGCTGAAGCGCTGATTTTGGCCGGACCGGGCCAGTCCCGATTTGCCTCGGCGCGCGCACGCACTTGGAAGTGAGCAGCGCATATTTTGGTGACTCGCCATGTGCGAAAGTTCTCTTCTATGCTGCGGCGTGACTTCAACAATTGATGACTCCGCTGTAATTTCCAATGCTTCTCCGTGCCCTTGCTGCAGTGGCCGGACCTTCGGCCAATGTTGCGAGCCGATTATTGCGGGAAGCACCAAAGCCTCCGATGCCGAGGCGCTCATGCGTTCCCGTTATACGGCGCATGTGTTGCATGACGACCGCTATCTCGATCGCACATATCTCCCAACCTCGAAGCTGCCACCCGCCCAAACGCCCCCCAGCGCTCCGAGCGAGGCCAAGTGGGTGAAGCTCGAGATTCACGGACATGAGGCAAACGTCAGGCCCGGTGTCTCGCACGTCGATTTTTCGGCCCATTTCTCCGAGAACGGCACGGCCGGAGTCTTGCACGAGAAATCTGAATTCGAGCTCATTGAAGGAAACTGGATTTTCGCGCGCACGCTTCGCCAAGGTCCGGCTCCGATTGTCAGCGCGAACAAGACCGGACGCAACGATCCGTGTCCGTGCGGCTCCGGCAGGAAATTCAAGAAATGCTGCGGGGCTTAACCCGCCCGCGCGGGCCAGTTTGAGCCGAAACGCCCCCGCACTTTCGCTCGCCTTGGGCGAAGGATGTGTGGATAAAGGCAATGGTTTCGAGAAAGGAATGCTCGAAGGTATCGACTCTTCTCTCGCGACTGCCACCTCAACTCCAAACCATACCATGGGTAAATCACAGGACTCCAAAAAACAGACACTGAAGAAGCCGTTGAAGACCGCGGCCGAAAAGAAAGCCGACAAGCGAGCGAAGAAGAACGCCCGCTAAGTCCTCGGATTTCGTCACATTGTCGCGCGTCAGCCCGTCGAGGGACTGGCGCTTTTTTCTGCCGCCACCCGACGATCAACCCACAGGCTTACTGCTTGGCGGCCAGCATCACCGCGAGGGCGGCCTCGTCCACCTCGCCCTGCACCGCGTGGAGGTGATGGAGCACGCCCATGCGATCGTCTTCGTTGGAGGTCGAAATATCGAGCATCCAGTCTTCCGTCTTTGCGGCAGCGACGATCACGTCGTCGGCCCATTTGATGACTTCGCCTGCGGTAACGAAGCCTTCGGCAAGGCCACGGATGTAGAATTCGGCGAAGGTGCGGAGATTGGGAGTGTTGGACATGATGATTGGAAACCAGGTGTCGGTGCCGCCCGGGCGGGCCGTGAGCTACTTGATAGCGACCAACTCGACGTCGAAGATCAGGGTTGAGTTCGGCGAGATTTTCCCGCGATCAGCGGCGCCGTAGGCGAGGTCGGCTGGGATGGTGAGTCTCCACTTCGACCCGACGGGCATCAATTGCAGCGCCTCAGTCCAGCCCTTGATCACACCCGTTACCGGAAACTCGATCGTCTGACCGCGCTCGACTGAACTGTCGAAGACGGTGCCGTCGATCAGTGTGCCGTGATAGTGCACTTCGACGTTGTCGGTCGTCTTCGGCTTCTTGCCTTTGCCGGCCTTGATCACCTCGTATTGCAGTCCGGACGCAGTTGTGGTGACGCCCTTTTTTGCTTTGTTCTTGGCGAGGTGGGCTTGGCCAGCGGCGAGATTTGCGGTGGCAAGCTTGGCGTTAACTTCGTTGACGCGAGCCTCCATAGCCGCGAACGCAGCTTGAATCACCTTTTCGTCGAGGCGTGGCTTTTCGCCGGCGAGGGAGTCGGAGACTCCGGCGGCGAACGCGTCTTTATCCACCGTCAAGCCGCGCTGCTTGGCGAGGTTGGAGCCGATGTTGAAGCCGATGCCGTAGCTGACGCGTTGGTCATCGGTAGTGAACTGGGGCCCGGCAGCGACCGGCTCATCCTTCTTCCCGCAGGAAGTGAGCAATAAAGTCGTGGAAATCAGGGCCAAGCCGAGGCCTAGGATGGAGAGCGAACGGAGCGAGCGGTGAACGGAGGACGTCATGGGAAAGCCGGTAACCAAAGCACGGTCTGGTCTGGTGACAAGCCAGACGTGCGGAATTTCGCGTGCTGCGTAATTTCCCTCCAGAGAGGGCGTGGCTCTGATCTGCGACACAGGGCGCAGAAAGCAGTGCGCACCGGGCGCTGCCAAGGTTGGGTGGATGGCACCGCCCTTGCGCCTGCTAATTTGCTGGGACGGATTCGAGTTTCTCGATGCGGACGGCGGTGACCTTGTATTCGGGCGTCTTCGTATAGCGGTCGCGGTGCGCGGTGGTGATCAGGTTGAGCGAAACGCGCGTCGAGTGGAAGGTTGTGAAGACTTCGCCGGGTTTGACGCCCTCGCTCAGCTGCACGGGCAATTCGACCGACCCTTGCTCACTGCTCAAGCGGACGAGTTCTCCGTCGGCGAGGCCGAGACGGGTGGCGTCGACGGGCGAGAGTTCCAGATAGTCGGTGGCGCGCAGACTGTCATTGGGCGTGCGCCCGGTCTGGGTGGCGGTGTTGTATTGGTAAAGGTTGCGGCCGGTGCTGAGGAGGAAGGGGAACTCCTCCGTGGTGAGCATGGGCGGAGCAATGTAGTCGATGCGGCGCAGGTTGGTGGTCTTGCCGTGGGCAAACTCCTGTTCATGGATCATGGTCGAACCCGGGTGGTCCTCGCTGGGGCACGGCCACTGCAGGCCGCCGAGTTGGTCGAGGCGGGAATAACTGATGCCGGCACCGGCGGGCCAGACGGAGCGGACTTCGTTCCAAATGTCCTCGGCGGAGCCGAAGGCGAACTGTTCGCCCCTGCCCAATTCGCGGGCGACGTCGCACAGGATTTCCCAGTCGGCGCGGGCCTCGCCCTGCGGGGCCACCGCCTTGCGAACGCGCTGGACCCGGCGCTCCCCGTTCATGAACGTGCCGTCCTTTTCGAGCGACGCCGCTGCAGGGAGAAAAACATCGCCAAACTCCCTTGCCGTCTGGCTCATGAAAATGTCCTGCACGATGACGAGCTCGAGTTTCTCCATCGAGCGGCGCGTGGCGTGCATGTTCGCATTCGTCATCACGATATCGTAGCCGATGGCCCAAAGGGCCTTCAGTTTGCCCGCATCGGCGGCATCCACCATCTCCATCATGTTGAGGCCGGGGTGCGTCGGGATCGGGGCCTGCCAGGCTGATCCGAATTGCTGGCGGGCGTCGTCGATGGACACGAAGCCCGTGAGGTGTTTGGGCTCGCAACCCATGTGCGCCGCGCCCTGCACGTTATTCTGGCCGCGGAGCGGATTGATGCCGGTGCCGGGCTTGCCGATGTTGCCGGTGAGGAGCGCGAGGTTGACGAGCGCCATGACGCCCTCGGTGCCTTGGACGTGCTCGGTCATCCCGAGACCGTGGACGCTGAGCGAGGGTTTGGCGGTGGCGTAGAGGCGCGCGGCCTCACGGATCTTTGCGGCGGGAACTCCACAGATCGCCTCGGCTTTCTCGGGCATGAATTCCCGGACGAAATCGCAATACTCGGCGTATTCGGTGACCCGCGTGCGGATGAACTCCTCGTCGGCGAGGCCTTCGTCGACGATGGCCGCGCCGATTGCGTTGAAGAGGACGACATTCGTGCCTGCGCGGAGCTGGAGATGGAGGGTGGCGAACTCGCACAGCTCGATCTTGCGCGGATCGACGATGATGAGGTTGGCACCGTTGCGGGCGGCCTGCTTGATTTGGGCGCCGGTGACGGGGTGCGCCTCGGTCGGATTGGCGCCGCAGACCAAGATGGTGCGGGCGATTTCGATCTGCCCGAGGGAATTGGTGGCGGCGCCGGTGCCGAGGGTCATCTTCATCGCGACGGCGGTGGGCGCGTGGCAGACGCGGGCACAGGAATCGATGTTGTTCGTGCCGAGGACGACGCGGGCGAATTTCTGGGCTACGTAGGCTTCCTCGTTAGTGCCGCGGGCCGAGCCGAGCACGCCGATGCTGTCGGGACCGTGCCGAGCCGCGATCTCGCGTAGTCGGTCGGCGATGAACCGGGTGACCTCGGCCCAACCGACCTTCTGCCATTCGCCTTCGCGGCGGATCATGGGCGAGGTGTCGCGATCCTTGGCGTAAAGATAGTCGAAGGCATACCGGCCCTTCGCGCAGGCATGCCCCTTGTTGCTCGGACCCTCCATCGAGGGGCGGATGGTGGTGATGACACCGTCGCGCGTGCCGACGATCATCTCGCACCCGGTGCCGCAGTAGGAACAAATGGTCTTGGTCCACCCGGTTGGCACGCCGCGAGCGAGGAGGGTGAGGTCTTCGAGGGCCCCGGTGGGACAGGTGTCAACACAGGCGCCGCAACTGACGCAGCCGCCTTCGAGCATCGTCGCACCGGTGGTGGGGCGGATGCGCATGGTCTCGCCTCGCCCCCACGCCTTCCAGACCATCTGGCCCTGCACCTCGTCGCAGATGCGCACGCAGCGGTAGCATCTCACGCACTGCGACATGTCGATGTTGATGTAGGGATGCGAAGCATCCTTCATGAACGGCACTGCAGGCTGGGGGGCGTTGCGCGAACCTCCGGCCTTGACCTCGTATTCGCGGAGGTAGCGATGGAACTGCCTGTCAGGAAACTCCTCGACCGCTTCGGCAGGGTAATCCTTGGCCAACTGGCCGAGCCGCGTCTGGCGCGCGCTGCGAACTGCGGGCGAATCAGTCAGGATATCCATCCCGTCAACAAGCTGGGTTTTGCACGCAGTGATGAGCTTGCCCGTGCCCCGCAGCTCGACGGAGCAGATCTTGCACAAACCGTAGGGCTTCACCCGTTCGTCGTTACAAAGCGTCGGCACATCAATCTCAAGCTGATCGAGTGCGTTGCCGATGGTGAGTCCCTCAGGAAACTGGTGGGACTGGCCGTTGATGATTACATGAAGCATGTTGCGTCTCGTTTGAGTATTAGCTGTTGAATCGAGTTGCTGAAAGAGGGCCGGTCGGGTGCGCAGCCCGCCGCAGGCCAAGCGGACGGAGCGCTGTCAAGCCCCAGTGTCCTGATGACCTCCTCGGACCAGTGGTCAAAAGCAGACCCTCCCTCCGCCGAAGGAGCTCGAACGTTCCGTTGTTTTGCTCGTTAAACTGAGCGGGAAAGGCGTGCATAAGGCAGACGCGCGGACGACTACGGCTGGATGCTGCGTAACCCAACGGAGGGTTCAATCCCTGATTGGACGGGTGGGGTGCAATTCGAATTCGTGCCTGCGTGCGCAAGCGCAGCTTATCGCTCCCGGGGCGGCCATTTCTTCGTGGGGCGAACGTCGCTTGCCCGGAGTGGAGTTCAGTGCCAGACTCCATGGGTGGCGCAGTTTATTTACAGCAGCCGGCTGATTCGCATTGAGGCGCCGCCCGCTTGCTCAACGATTCAGTCGCGATGAAGAAAACATTTCCCCTCCAAGCACCGGGCAGAGACGACGCGCGCGTGCGCGACAAAATCCGTCATGAGGTGAACAAGGCGGTGCGCCGTGCCCGGCGGAAACCGCCGCAGGAAGGATTCAAGGGTTGGGACTTTGCTTGCAAAGTCGGTGCGAGCGAGGCCGACGCGGAAATCCGCACGCTCAGGGAAATCGCCACGGAAATCGACTCCGTAGCCGCTGCCGGCGCGAAACAGATATATCTTGAGATCAAGCCGATCCCAGCGCGGCGCATTCCGGTCATCAGCGAGGAATTGTCCTCACGCGGCGCCGAGAATTCTGACCGATAGTTTTACGAATCGTGGCCATGGCGTCCTCACGATTCGAGGCGCTTCTGCAGCGGTAAGCACCGGTTCTCTCGTGAACGCAGGTGACCCGCTCCCAAGGCGCGGGGTGGCTGAGCAAGTCGTCGGGCGTGCCGGCGCGACAGGCCAGTTTGGTCATTTCCAACTAATCGCGCGGTGGCTTCGGGCGTCGACCGACGCCCCAAATCAGCCAGATCGCCAGCGCGATAAGTAAGATCAGCCACCAAAGGTAGCGAATTTCACGCGCCGCACCTTCCACGAATTTAAGCGTGGAAGGGAACACGACCATCAGCCCGCCGCCCACAATCAGCAGCACGAGCAACTGAAGACCGGCGCGGGTCCGCGGATTCATCGCGACGTGGCGGGTTGAATGGTGCGGCCTCCCCGGATCGGGGCCGGAGCGCCGCGTTGGCTGAGTTCTTCAAGCGAAAGTAGAATGTTGCTTTCCCCTCCACCGACGACGAGCGGCGAACGTCCGTTCCAATTCTGCAGAATCTGCAGCTTGATGAAATCCGGGTTGGCGCGCAGGGCGGTGCCGCGCACCTGGATGGCCTCAGCTTCGCCTTTCGCGCGAATGATGGCGGTGTCGGCCTCGATCTGAGCCTTGAGCTGCGTGAACTTGGCTTTTTCGGCCTCCTGTTCCTGCACCATCTTCATTTCGATGGCCGTCTCGAGTTCGGGCGACAGGGCGAGGTTGAAGATGACCAAATCAACCACGTCGAGAAACTCGCCGCCGATCTTTTTGCGGGCCAATTCCAGCGCGCGGGTCTTGATCACCTCGCGATTCTTCACGATCTGCTCGGCACTTTGCGTGGCAGCGACTTCTTTCAATGCTTCCTGCACGCGAGGTGCGATCAGACTGTCAAAGGGCTCGCCGGCAAATTCCTGAAAGATTTTTACCACCGAATGTTCAGGCACGCGGAAGAGGACGTGCACCTCCATTTTCACCTGCTGCAGGTCCGAGGAATAACACTCGGCCGGCATCGGGCGGGTTTGTTGCCGAATCGAGATCGGCTGGATGTGCGTGATAAACGGCTTTCTAAAACCAAAGCCCTCGGGCCTGAAGTCGGGCGCGACAGTGCCGAGCGTCACGGCGACGCCACGGGTGCCGGGCTTGACGACATAGGTCGCGGCTGAGACCAGCACGACGACGGAGAAGACGAGGATGGCAACGCCGAGGAGGCGCTTGACGACGCGAGGGTCGAGTTCGCCATCTTGGGATCCGCCAACATTACGTGGGTTCATTTGGAATCCTCCTTGCTGGCCGGCTTGCCGCCAGTGGTGAAGTCGCCGAGCGGGAGCATCATATTCGCGCCAGTGGCACCGGGGCCGACGACGAGCGGGGTGACGCCGTCCCAGCGTTCGATGATCTGCAACTCGAGCACGCTGGGATTCTCCTGCAGCGCGCGGCCGCGGAGAATAATGGACTCTGCCTCGCCCTTCGCCTTGATGACGACGGTGCTGGCTTCGGTTGCTGCTTGCTGCTGGGCGAAGCGAGCGCGGGCCGCTTCCTGCTCCTGCACCATCTTGGCTTCGATGGCGTTTTCGAGCGCCTTGGTGAGATTGATGTTCTCGAGGACGATGTCCTCGATCACGAGCACGCTGCCGATTTTGCGGCGTGCGGCTTCCAGCGCCTGACTCTTTACCTCTTCGCGCTTTTGCACGATCAACTCGGCGGAACGGTGGGCGGTGATTTCGTTGAGTGCCTCAGCCACGCGGGGTTTGACGAGCGACTCGAACGGCGCGCCCCAATAGTCGCGGAAGATCGACACGACGGAACTTTCCGGCACACGGTAGAGGACGCGCACATCGATCTTTACCTGCTGGAGATCCGACGAGTAGCAGTCCGCGACCATCTTGGCGGTCTGTTGCCGGATCACTTGCTGCGAAACGGTGGTGATGAAGGGCAGTTTGAAGCCGAAACCCTCAGGCTTGAAGCCGGGCGTTACGCGCCCGAGCATGACTTCGACGCCGCGGTGGCCTGGATCGACCACATAGGTGCCCGAGGCCACAGCGATGATCAAGATAAAGATCAGCAACGCACCTCCGACAAGTCCGGCAATTCCTTTAGTAGGCATGATATGATTTCTCCATTTTGACGATGCTCAATCGCCTGACAGCGGGGCGCAAGTGGTTTCGGAATTTGCCCGAGCGATTTTTTCGAAGCAGACTGAATCACGCCTCTCTCTTTACTCTTTCGCGGCAAATTGCGGATGGCCGCTTATCCTTGCTGCGAAGGCGGGCTTTGCCTCTTCGGCCATGCCGGCAGGAAACTGCGCCTGACTGCGGCTCCACCGGCCGAGCCAGTCAGCACCAAGCAGTCGGGGCTGCTTGGGGTGAGCGGTGGGGCCGGCGGCCTGAGTGAAGGCGACCGTGGTGCTCACCTTCGGACCGGTAGCGACGCCTTCTGCGACAAAGAAGCCGGCCGCCAACAAGGCTACACGCACGCTGGTCGCGGCCGAATAGGTGTAGAGTTCCGCGGATTGAGCGCCGATGTGCGCGGCGATCTGCGCGAAAACCTCTCTCGTCCAGAGGGGCGAATCCGTCTTGGTGGAGAACGGATCGTAGAAAATCAACTCCGGCACGGCGGTCGCACTGAATTTCTCCAGAAAATCGCCTTCGTGGAGTTCCCAATGGAACAAACCCGATGCGTGTGACCACGAGCCGTTGCGCAGCAACTCGTGGGGTGCCCCATGCCGCAGGTGAGGAAAGTAGCTCGCATCGCGCGCCGCGAGTATCAGCGGATCGAGATCGCGCTCAAAACTAACCAAACGCACCGGGCGTCGCGCCGCCTCGGGCGCGGCGGTGTGGTGTTTTTCAAAACAATTCAGGGCGGCCATCGCGTTGGACGCCGCGCCGAGCCCGACGTCCCAGATGACGAGTTCGGTCGGGCTGGCGCTATTGTCGCTGTTCAGGCGCGACGCCAGGGCAGACTGTTCGATGTAGAGCAGGTTGGCCTCTTCTTCCGGGGGACTCACCGAATGCATGACTTCACCAGAGCTGAGCTGGCGGATGCTGTTGAAGCCTTGGGGCGAGCGATGAATCTCGTAATCACCGAGCCGAGAAGGACCGCGCTTGCGGCAGGGCTTGGACGGCCGCGCCGGATTGTCCTCATCGGTGCGCATGAGTTCCGGGCGCATGCGGGTGTAGAAACCGGCAAACTCATCGCGCAGAATACTGGCGCGCATCTCCGTCATGAGCCGGTGATAGAAGGTGAAATTGTGCACACTCAACAGGTGCCAGCCGAGGGTCTCGTCGGATTTGACCAAGTGGTGGATGTAGGCGCGCGAGTAGGTCTGGCAGGTTGCGCAGGGACATACGGAGTCGAGCGGAGCTTCGTCGAATTTGTAGACGCTCCGGCGCAGCATGAATTTCCCTTGGGAGGTAAACGCGACGCCGCGCTGGGCGAGTTGCGACGGGATGATGCAGTCGAACATGTCCACTCCCCGATGCACGGCTTCAAGGATGTCTATTGGCGTGCCGACGCCCATGAGGTAACGCGGCAAGTTGGTCGGCAAGTGATCGGTGGCGAGGTCGGTGAACGCGTATCGCTCTTCGTGGGTTTCGCCGACCGCCAGTCCGCCAATGGCGAGGCCGTCGAACTCAAGATTTCGGAGGAAGGCGGCGCTCTTGATGCGCAAGTCTTCATGGCACGCGCCTTGCACGATGCCGAACAACGCCTGCGGTGAATCGCCCCGTGCACGCAGGGACCGCTCCGCCCAGCGGTGCGTGAGCTGCATGGCCGCTTCGGCCTGATCGCGCGGGGCCGTGGAGGGGATGCACTGGTCGAGCACCATCATGATATCGCTTCCGATATCCTTTTGCATTCCAATGCTCGTTTCCGGCGAGAGCAGATAGGTGCGACCGTCGACATAGCTTTTGAAATGCGCGCCGTCCTCGTTCATCGCGCGCTCGTTGGGCAGCGAAAAAATCTGGAAACCGCCCGAGTCGGTCAACACGGGCCGGTCCCACTTCATGAAATTGTGGATTCCGCCGATCTTCTTGAACACCTCCGGGCCGGGACGCAGCAGGAGGTGATAAGTGTTGGCGAGCAACACGGTGGCGCCGGCCGTCCTGAGGGTGTCGGCCGTCATGCTTTTCACCGTAGCCTGCGTGCCGACGGGCATAAAGACCGGCGTCTGGACTTCGCCGTGCGGCGTGATGAAACTCGCCGCACGGGCTTTGGAAGCAGCCGCTTCCTTTTCGAGGGTGAAGTTGAGACGGGACATGAAAACGGGATCGGGAGAACGACAGTGCGGTGCAGTAACCGCAGCGCAAGCGTCGCGCAGCTCCGTTGCGCCCAAATGACTGCCCCGCCAAGGTGACACTGACGCACGTCAGAAACAAAGTCGCCTTCGGCGGAGAAAATCCCAGAATGCCTTCAATCACCCGTTGGAGTGTCCACACTCGTCAGTGCGACACTCGTCCGGGCGTCCCTTCCCAACTCCCTCGTCATGTCCAACGATCTTCTCATTATCCGTTCCGCCGGACTTCCGCTGGAAACCGTCTGGCAGCGTTTGCCGGAGATTTCGGCCAGTCACAAATTCGGTGTGCAGGCCACGCACAACCTCCGCGAGAAAATGGAAAGCAAAGGCGTGCCGTTCCACCGCGAGTGCCGTGTGATCGAGATCTGTAATCCGGGCCACGCGCAGGTCGTGCTCAATCAGCAGATCGAAATCTCGACTGCCCTGCCTTGTCGCATCGCCGTCTATGAAGAGAACGGGCGCACGATCCTCGCGACGATGAAGCCCACGGCGATGATCCAGATGTTCAACGCCCCGGGTGCAGCCGCGACCGCGCAACTTGTCGAGGACGCCATAATCCGAATCATGGACGAGACTTGCCGGAGTTGAGCCAGCGGTCTCTACCAAGGACGTGCCTTTCGGCGCAGAGCATGCCATTTACCAATCACAGCCGTCCCATAGCGCGAGTGTCTTGGGGTAGGGCGGAGCGGCTCGCGCCGCCGTGGCGCACCGGGCCGGTGGCCCTACCTTGTCGCATAGCAGGCCGGAATTGGCATCAGGCCTCTTGCTTGCCCACTGCCGGGTGAGGAAATGCGAGGCACAAATCGGGGAAGGCGGGCTGTCGCCGCAGCCAGCGCACGCGGCACAGGCTGTTGGTGAGCGCTTCGTGCAGAGCTGAGCCAAAGTCGTAGGCGCGGTCATCATAGCCCGCGGCCTCCATTGCCGCATCCATGCCGAGCATCACCGCAAACATCCGTGCCCGGAGCGCGGGAATGTAATCCGGACTCGGATCGACGTCGGGATCGGCCACATGCGCAGCGCAAATCTCGGCGTTGGTCGAGTGATGCGCGCGGCAAATTTCCGGTCGGCCTTCGTAAACGGTGCAACTGCCCTCGCGCAGGAGCGGGCACGGTTGCATCAGGCGGGAGCGTGCTTCCTCGCCGAGGCCCGCGACACTGGCGCGGCGTCCGGCCGTGCGTTCGATCACGCCCGCCAATTCGGCCGGGGAAAAGTTAATCTGAATAAGTTCGGCGGTATAGAACACTTCGTGCGCCTGCACGTCCACGGGCACGCTGCAACAGATGCCGCAGCCCGCGCGACACGCAACTTTGGCCAACTCCTTGGCTGGTGTCTCTGCGTAAGTCTGCTCTAGTTTCTGCAATCCCCAGCGGATGGCCGCGAGCATCGCGGCGGGTTCAGTGGCCGACTGCAAACGCTGACCCATGCCTCGGGTGGTATCGGCGTAAAGCTGCTGACGCTGTTTTTCGAGGGCCGGGGAGAACATGGTGACCTTCCCATCGCCGCACGCCTTGCCGCAAACCGCGACAAAAATGACACCTCGATGCCCCGGCGTTGCTTGATCACCATATTCCGACGCATGGCCACACCCTCGTGGTGATGGGCGGACTTCCGGGCCGATCAACCGGACGTCAATGTCGTCGGGATTCATCGCGTGGTCCGGTCGGACAGGGAGAGGCACGTCCAAGCTTGAGGATATTTCTTTGTTTGCCGAGGGAGAGACGCTCTGCCAGAGATTCGCAGCCCCTGCCGCCGCACTCGAACCCTTCGGCCGGAATACCCCTCCATGGAAGCTTCGATCCTCACGAATGTCCTGCTCCCGCTTGCGCTCGGCATTGTCATGCTCGGGCTTGGCCTCGGTCTCACTTTCGCTGATTTCCGGCGCGTCGCGGAGATGCCGCGCGCCGTCGTTGTCGGACTGAGCGTGCAGATCGTCCTGCTGCCCGGCGTCGCATTCCTGATCGCAAAATCCTTCGGTCTGCCGCCGGAGCTGGCGGTTGGCCTCATGCTCCTGGCCGCCTCGCCCGGAGGGCCGACTGCCAACATCTACAGCCACCTCGCGAAGGGCGACGTGGCCCTCAACATCACCCTTACGGCGACGAACAGCCTTCTTTGCCTGATCTCGCTGCCGCTGATCCTGAATCTCTCACTCGACTACTTCATGGGCGCGGGCAATTACGTGCCTCCTCCGTTCAAGAAGGTGATCGAGGTGGGCGTGATCATCATCGTGCCGGTGGTCATCGGCATGGTGCTGCGCAGCCGCGCACCGGCGTTCGCGGCGCGGATGGACCGGCCCGTCAGGGGGTTCTCGGTGTTGGTGCTCCTGGCGGTGATCATCGCGGCGATCGTGCAGGAATGGACCCGGCTGCCCGGATATTTCGCCACGGTCGGGCTCGCCTGCCTGCTCTTCAATGTCGTCAGCCTCGCGGCGGGCTACACCCTGCCACTGGCGATCCGGCTGCCGAAGCGCCAGGCCATAGCGATCGCGATGGAGATCGGCATCCACAACGGGACGCTCGCGATCTTCGTCGCCTTGAACGTGCTGGGCAGCTCGGCGATTTCGATCCCGGCCGTGGCCTACAGCCTGATCATGTTTTGCACCGCCGCAGTCTTCGCCTGGTGGGTCAAGATTCCGCGATAATCCTATCGCCCGCAGGGAATGGACTATAGAACGAATGCGTAATGGGTAGGGCGCGACCGCGACGGATGTCTGGCAACCTCGCCGTCACCCTGCGGGACGCCGAAAACACCTCGATCACCTCACCTGACTCTCCGAGGACGAATCCGCGCGCAAGGAAACCGGCATAAACCACAAACTACAAATGGGGTATGCAGTTGACTGACACTGAAAGGTATCGAATTCGATACCTTTAGCCACTTGCGGGCTCCTGCTCACGGCTTCCCCGGCTTTAGCGCCTTTCTGGCCTTAGACTCCAGTTGCTTAATACTCCCAACGGACGGCAGATGCTCCGGCATGGTCCCGCCCAGTTCCTTGATGGTCTGACGGACCTTCGCTCCGACTTCGCGGTGGGCTTCATTGGCGTTGGCCCTGCCCGTGATTTTTCGCGGCGCAGCTTTTCCTCTGCCTGAGTTGCGCGGAAGAGATTGGCGGCCAACTCGGTGCTACCCATGTGGTCGAGGATTTGCTGCCCCTTCCTGAGCCCTTTGCGGCGGTGAATCTGTTGAGCGCCAAGTCCGGCGTAGAGGCCCATGTAACCGTGATTTTGGAAAATGGCGTAGTCCTTCGGCTCGATCACACCAGCATCCTTGGCGGCGCTCACGAGCAGGCTGTTGTGCATTCTCAACTCGGACCGGATTGCTATCCGGCGTTGTGCCTCGGTCTCCTCGTCGCTCAATTCCTGCCGACGCGTCTGAATAGCAAAACAGGTATGACCTAGTGAGACGATCTCCTTTGTGGGATCGGCGTTTGGGATGACTAGGTAGCAAGCCATCTTGAGCGGGCGCTTCGCCCCGCTGCCGATTTTCAACCATTTGGTCGGATCCGACGAAATGGGCTTCCACGCGCTGGCCGCTGTTTCGGCAGGCGGTTCGAGCCTTCTCGATAACGGCTTGGAAGTGTCGGTAATTAACATAGCCGAGCACTCGGGCAAAATCCCTGCTGGACCAGAAGTCATTGCCCGACGGGTTTGTCCGTCGGATCTGCTCAAATGGTGTCATTCCATTGTTCATAGGATGCTGATTACTGGCGTTCCCAAACCCATCGATTTCGAGGGGTTTGGAACTGGTTGATATGGCGTAATGATAGGCGTGATGTCCACCTATGTCACCATCAGAGTCGCGTCCTTGCGACCGGTCCGTTCCTGAGCACCTGCGTCAGCAGCCGATGGAACAGTAAGCCGCGACTGTCGGAGGCGCGCCGGTTAAACCGGAACACGAACTCGTCAAGGTAGGACTGGAGTCGATGATGGCTCACGGAACCCTGGTGGGTGCCGAGCAGCCAGCGCTTCAATAAGGCGGCCACTCGATGGACATGCGGAAGCAGGTTCTTGCCCGCTTGCGGGGTGTGGCGCGAGACAGTGTGATGATAGCCGCTTTTTTGGAGCCCCGCATAGCTACTGAGCCCGTCCGTGACGATCTCGCTGCCTGGCTCAACCAAGTCCTCAACGGTGCTGATCAAGGTAATCGCCGTAGCGTCAGGAATCATCACCAGACGAATCCTCCCCATGCGCACACCTTTAATTTCAGTGGCAATCAAGACCAGTGATTTTCCGGCGGCCCCTCGGCCGCGTTTGCCGGTTTTTACGCCGCCAACGAATGTCTCGTCAACCTCAACCTCGCCGGTGAGCTTCGTGCGGGCCGGCACTACGGCTGCCCGCCTCATGCGGTGCATCCACTCCCAGCTCGTGTGGTAGCTGCCAAATCCAAGCGATCGCTGAAGGCTGAGAGCGCTTCCTCCGTTCTTCTGGCCACAAAGATGCCATACTGCCTCCAGCCAGTCTCGAACAGGCTTGCGCGTCCGGTGAAGAAGCGTTCCCGACGTAACCGAAACCCACTTCCGGCAGGTCTTGCAGCGGCGCAGCCCTGGCCCGGCGTCCCATGCCTCGTCATCTCCGCACTTCGGGCACGAAAATCCATCCTGCCACCGAATTGCCGCGAGATAAGCGAGGCAGTCGGCCTCTTCGCGAAACCATTGAGAGAATTCAGGACGATCCCTCGGGAACGGTGGTGTGAGGGCTGCCAAGTTGGCTGCCCGATGTTTGGCCGGAGTGTGCATGTCCGCGCAAGGATCGCGAGAAATGCCACAATCCGGCAGTGTCAGTCAACTGCATACCCCAAAACTACAAAGCCTTCTCTGACCCTATTTGATTTTCTGGCCATGCCTTGGACCCAAGTCCCCCATGGAAGAGATCGTTCGATTCGTCGTGCTGGCGCAAAGCGACCGATTCACGGTCACGGAGTTGTGGGAGCAGTTCGGCATCATCCGCGACACCGGCTACAACACGTATCTGGAATGTTACGGTGCGAGCGCTTGAGCTTTGTTGGTTTCGCGCAAAGGGCGCTCGGGACGGGCCCGGCAGTGGCGGGTTAAACCTGCCAATGAAATTTCTTTTGCATGAGATCCGCGCGCTGCGTTCGCGTTCCGCTCAATAAACACTTGGCGCAAACTGCTGGCGCGCCATCGTCGGCCTCACCCGCATGACTCAACCCACGTCCATTGCCGCTTGGGGTCGCTACGAATTGCTGATGCCCGCCGAGATCGAGGCGATCTTTGCCCAGCATCCCGTCGCATACCTTCCGTGGGGTGCCCTTGAGTATC
>CAMTVF010000093.1:0-19877 GCA_947085115.1 uncultured Opitutaceae bacterium
GGCGGCGAGATCGGCCACGTTCCGCAGGTGGTCGGCCAGCGGTTGCCATTTCGACTGGTCGGGGTCGGGCGTGCCGTCGGGCTTGGTGGCGGTGTGGGCGTAGTAGGGCATAGGCGTTCCACGCCGATTCTCTCACGCGGAATCGGAAAATAATGATCGGGCCCGGCGCGATTCATAGGCCGCATCGCCACCGGGTCAACCTTTCGGCGCGTCAGCCGTGGCTATTCCATCGACCGACCGATCTTCTTTCGCGCCCATTCGTGTTTCGTGGACAAACCGCACGCCTTCTTTCCAATCGCCGGATCGACCGTGATCAACGCCGTCGCGGAGCCCCCGTTGCGGGCGCGGCGCACAAATTGAATGGCGATGAGAGAGACCCCGACACCGAGGGCAATCTTGGCGGCAGGTTTCATCCTGGATTCCGCAGATGAATTGGGTCACCGCGCGCCAGTTGCCGCCCGGAGCGCAGCGGACTCCGGGAGATTGAAAGAGACGTGAGCGCAACCTGACAGCGCGGACTACCAGCTTGGTTGCGGAAGACGGGTTCCCGGGGCGGGAAAACGCACCAAGGGCTGGTTGGCTGCGACGTAAAGCGGGTGGCGCGGGTGTCCGGCCTGCGTCGTGCCGAGACACCAGAGTTCGCGACCGGCAAAGAGCTTCACCACGGCATCCGCCCGCGATTGGTGGGCGCCCGATACGCCCCAGGCGGCGACGATGATTTCGCAGCGCTCCGCTGCGGCGAGGAGCGAGGCGTCGTTCTCCGGTCCGACGGGATCAGGTGTGACCATCATCTCCTTCGGGTAGGGCGTGCGCAGACCGAACAGGTTGGCCATCCAGAAACCGTCAAAGCCTTCGCGTTGGGAAAAGGAGCGGATCCGCGTGAGCGTGGGGTCGAGCTTGGCCTCATCGGCCGTGCTCGGGTTGAGCCCGATCCACAGGATCAACTTGTCGCCGAAGAGCGCGTTCCAGCGATGGATCAGGCTGTAGCGATGCCGCCGGTCGCGGGAAAAGTGACAGTCGTTTTCCAAACGCGCGCGGTCAGTTGACGAAGGCCTGGATGCCGGTCTGGGCGCGGCCGAGGATCAACGCGTGGATGTCGTGCGTGCCCTCGTAGGTGTTGACCGACTCGAGGTTCATGACGTGGCGGATGACGTGGTATTCATCGGCGATGCCGTTGCCGCCGTGCATGTCGCGCGCGACGCGGGCGATGTCGAGGGCCTTGCCGCAGGAGTTGCGCTTCAGCATCGAAACCATCTCGGGCGCGGCCTTGCCGGAGTCCATCAGGCGCCCCAGTTGCAACACCGCCTGCAGGCCGAGCGTGATTTCGGTCTGCATGTTCGCGAGCTTGAGTTGGATGAGCTGGTTGGCGGCGAGGGGCCGGCCGAATTGTTTGCGGTCGAGCGTGTATTGCCGGGCGGCGTGCCAGCAGAATTCCGCGGCGCCTAGCGCGCCCCACGAGATGCCATAGCGCGCCTTGTTCAGGCAGCCGAGCGGGCCCTTGAGGCCCTTGACGTTGGGCAACAGGTTGGCTTCGGGCACGGGCACGTCGTCCATCATGATCATGCCGGTCGGCGAAGCGCGGAGGGAGAACTTGCCCTCGATTTTCGGCGCGGTGAGCCCGGTCATGCCTTTCTCGAGGATGAAGCCGCGGATCTCGCCTTCCTCGTCCTTTGCCCACACGACAAAGACGTCGGCGATCGGGGAGTTGGTGATCCACGTCTTGGAGCCCCGCAGGGTCCAACCGGTCGGAGTCTTGGTGGCGCGGCTGGCCATGCTGCCCGGATCGGAGCCGTGGTTGGGCTCGGTCAGGCCGAAGCAGCCCACGAGTTCGCCGGTGGCGAGGCGGGGCAGAAATTCCTGGCGCTGCTCCTCGGTGCCGTAGGCGTTGATCGGGTGCATCACGAGGGAGGACTGCACGCTCATGACGGAGCGATAACCGGAGTCCACACGCTCCACTTCGCGGGCGATGAGGCCGTAGCACACGTGGTTCACGCCGGCGCAGCCGTAGCCTTCGATGGTTGAGCCGAGCAGGCCGAGCGCGCCCATCTCGTGCAATATCTCGCGGTGGAAGATCTCGTGGCGGTTGGCCTCGATGATCCGCGGCATCAACTTGCCCTGACAATAGTCGCGGGCCGAGTCGCGCACGGCGCGTTCGTCTTCGGTTAGCTGCTGGTCGAATCGCAGGGCGTCTTCCCAGCGGAACTTGGAGGATTCAGGTTTGCTCATGGGGGAATGGGTGGAACCGACATCCGGCGGGGTGAGGCTTAGCCAATACGTAACGATTCAGTCGGAATTAACCACGAAATACACGCAACACACGAAATGATGATCTTGCCGCAAAATCACCGAGGGTGGCTGTATCACTGAACCGTGACAGGGCGCGAGCATTGGGTTCCGTTCCGAAGGTCCGCCTTTCGTGCGTCTCGTGGTTCGAGGTGGAACGCGTTGACCTCAACGCGTTGGGTTCGCTTCGCAAAGCGCGTTGGGGACAACACGCCCCACCTTCCGGCTTTTCGTGTATTTCGTGGGGACCTCCTATTGCATGGATACGGCTTAGTAAACGTGTTCGGCCAGCAGGGCGAAGAGCTCGGCCTCGGTGATGCGTTTCTGTTGCATCGAGTCGCGCTCGCGGAGCGTGAAGGTGTCGCCGGGTTTTTCCACGGTCTCGAAATCGATCGTCACACACCAGGGCGTGCCCGCCTCGTCCTGACGGCGGTAGCGTTTGCCGATGGCGCCGCCGTCGTCGTATTGCACGGCGTAGTTGCGGCGCAGCTTCGTGTAAAGCGCCTTGGCGCGGGAGGTGAGCAGCTCCTTGTTCTTGAGCAGCGGCAGCACGGCGACCTTGACCGGCGCAATGCGCGGGGAGAAACGGAGCACCGTGCGCTTCTCGACGTTGCCCTTTTCGTCGGTCACGTCCTCCTCCGCGTAACCGGCGGCGAGCACGGCGAGGAAGATGCGGTCCACGCCGACGGCCGGCTCGATCACGTGCGGCACGATTTTCTTCTTGGTCGCCTCGTCGAAGAGTTCCTGCGGTTTGCCGCTGGCGTTGGCGTGCTGAGTGAGGTCGTAGTTGCCGCGCGCGGCGATGCCCCAGAGCTCCTGCACGCCGAACGGATACTTGAACATGATGTCCACCGTGCCGCGCGAGTAGAACGCGAGTTTCTCCTTCGGGTGGGTGTAGCGCGAGAGGTGGCTGTCGGGCAGGCCGATGCTGCGGAGCCAGTTTTCGCACCAGACAATCCACTCCTCGTGGCACTGGGCCCAGTCGGCGTCCTCGTGGATGAAGTATTCCATCTCCATCTGCTCGAACTCGCGCGAGCGGAAGATGAAGTTGCGCGGCGTGATCTCGTTGCGGAAGGACTTGCCGATTTGCGCGATGCCGAAGGGCAGCTTCACACGCGTGGTGTCGGCGACGTTCTTGAAATCGACGAACATGCCCTGCGCCGTCTCGGGGCGCAGGTAGGCGACGGACGAGGCGTCGCGCATCGCGCCGACGTTGGTCTCGAACATCATGTTGAACGCGCGCGGCGGAGTCAGGCTGCCGGGTTCGCCCGTGGCGGGCGAGGGGATGAGCGGGATCTCGGCCTCGGCGGCCTCGGTGAAGTCCTTGGCGACGACGGGCGCGAGCGCGCCCTGGAGGGCCTTCTTGCGCTTGAAGGTCTCGGCGGCGGCCTGCAGTTCGCCAGCGGTGTTCTCGCTCTCCAACGCGGAGACGTAGCCGATCGTGTTGCCCTCGACCACCACGGGCGCCCAGAACAACTGGTCCGCGCGGTAGCGCTGTTTGCTCGTTTTGCAATCCACCAGCGGGTCGGTGAAGCCGGCGACGTGGCCGGATGCTTCCCAGACCTTCGGGTGCATGATGATCGACGTCTCGATGCCGACGACGTCGTCGCGGCGCTGCACCATGTCGCGCCACCAGCAGTCGCGGATGTTGCGCTTCAGCTCCACGCCGAGCGGACCGTAGTCGAAGAAGCCGTTGAGGCCGCCGTAGATTTCGGAAGATGCGTAGACGAATCCGCGGCGCTTCGCGAGCGACACGAGGGATTCCATGAGATTGGGCGATTCGGCGTTGGGCATGAGAAAAATAGTGGAGCCGACCGGGAGGCCAGCAGCGACCGAGTGAAGAGGCCCGCACAGGGGCGGTCAATGCCGCCGTTGGTAGTGTTGCCGATGAACTTGCCCGCACTTCCCGCTTGCGGGCCGCGCGCGTCGGGCAACGGTTGCTCACTGCCATGAAAGTCTCGTTCACGCCCAAAGAATACCGCCAGCTCCTCGAACTCGTCCACCTGGGCATGTGGGCCGTGACCGGTTACCAAGGCGAGGACACTCCCGCCGCGAAGCGTTACTTCGACCTCGACCAACGCCTCATGCAACTGGCCACCGAGATGGGTTGCGCGGACCTGGTGGAGGAGCGGGACGACGGCACCCTCCAACCCAGCCCGAAGCTGGCCGAGGAAGATCGCATCAAGGACCTGCAACTGGATTTTCAAAACGATGCCTTCTGGCACGAACTCGTCCAGCGCCTCGCCGATCGCGACCACTTGGGAGCAGCCGCCAAGCGCACGCTCGACACGCCGGGCGTCGAGCCCGCGCCCTCAACGGAGGAGCAGGTGAAAAAACTCGAGGAGCGTTACTGGGCGGAGTTCGAGAAAAACGACCTCGCCAACGTCGTCGTGCTCCGCGGCGGCAAGGGCTGAGCCCGGGAGCCGTTCGGCGACGCGCGCATTGCTCAGTAGCGGATGCCGGCCTTCTTGAAGATGAAGTGCATCAGCCATGCCGGGCCGATGAGCAGGAACACCACGTCGTTAAAAAACGACGGCTTCTTGCCCTCGATCTTGTGGCCGATAAACTGGCCGATCCACGCAAGCACGAAGAGAATCAAACTGCTCTTCCACACAGGAAACGTGCAACCCGACAAGTGCTGCCATTCAATCAGGCCGTAGCAGACGCTCATGAACAGGAACATGCCCACGGCCAGCGGCACCGAGAGGCGCAGGTAGAAGAACAATACGCCGAGCGCAACGGGCTGCGTCCAGTTGAACCACGGCGCGGTGTCTGCGAGCGCCGCCGGCACCGGGATCGACCAGATCAGGCCGAGCACACAGTAGAAAATCACGGGCACACAGATCCAGTGAATGAGTTCGTTCGTGTCGTTTTGGTGGCTCTCGCCGTAGGCGGAGAACCACTCGTCGGCGGTCTTGCGTTCGCTCATGGCGGGATGGGGTTGATCCCAACGCATAAGAATTAGCCGTCGCGAGGCGACTGCGGATTTGCGCATCGCAGAATCTGCGCCTAGCGTGGCCCCCCATGAAACGGCTTCGCATCGTCCCGCTTTCGATTCTCCTGCTTTGCGCGACCGTGGCGAATGCCGCGCCGACGGGACCGCTCAAGATCGACCGCACCCGTTCGTTCGTGGACGTGGACGTGAAGGCGACCGTGGATTCGTTCACGGGTCGGCTGGATCGCTACCAAGCAGTGCTGGAACTGGACAAGTCCAACAGGATCAAGTCCTCCAGCCTGAACTTCCGTTTCGCAGACCTGAAGACCGGCAAGCCCGACCGCGACGCCAAGATGATGGAGTGGCTCGGTGGCGGTGATCCCGCTGGGCGTTTCGACCTTGGGGTGCTCGCCCTCGCACCCGATGGACAGGGCCAAGCCAACGGCAAGCTCACTTTCAACGGCGTGTCGCGACGGATCGAGTTTCCGGTCAATGTCACGCGCACCGACACCACCCTCACGATTGCGGGCTCGGTTACCCTCGATCACCGCCAGTGGAAACTGAAAGTCATCCGCATGTTTGCCCTGTTGAAGGTCGATCCCAACGTGATCGTGCGCTTCCAGCTTGTCGTGGAGTTGCCGCTGCCGACGGAGGATTAATCCTCGGCCACCGGTTGGCGTTTCGCGGCGTGCCGGTTTTCCAGCACGGACATGACTTCCGCGAGGGAAAGTCCCTTGGCGCGCAAGAGCACGATCAGGTGGTAGAGCAAGTCGGCCGCCTCGCCGCGCAACTCCCCGTCGCTCCCGGCCACTGCGGCGAGCGCCGTCTCCACACCCTCTTCGCCGACTTTCTGCGCGACGCGTTTTACGCCCGCGCGCACGAGCTTCACCGTGTAACTCTTCTCGTCGCCTGCCGCGAGGCGCGCCGTGACCGTGCGCTCGAGGTCCGCCAGAAAACCAACGCCGGTCGCCCCTTCCTCGCCAAAACAACTGCAGGTGCCGCGGTGACAGGTCGGACCGTTGGGACGCGCCCGCACGAGCAGGGCGTCGTTGTCGCAATCGGCGGTGACCGCCACCAGGTCAAGAAAGTGTCCGGACGTTTCACCTTTCACCCAAAGGCGATTCTTGCGGCGGGAGAAAAACGTCACGCGTTTGGTCTCCTCGGTCTGGCGCAGAGCGGCGGCGTTCATGTAGCCAAGCATCAACACTTGTTGGGTGTCGGCGTCCTGAATGATGGCGGGCAGGAGGCCGTCACCCTTGGCCCAGTCGAGAGGAGGAAGTGTGTTCATAACCGGATGGGAATGCCCTCGCGGGCGAGGTAGGTTTTGAGCCCGGGAATAGGAATTGTGCCGCGGTGAAAAACCGAGGCGGCGAGAGCGGCGTCCACACCGGCCTCGCGAAACACATCGCGAAAATGTTCGGGCGCACCCGCGCCGCCGGAAGCGACGAGCGGAATCGTCAGCGCCGCACGCACCAGCTTGAGCTGGGGAATATCATAGCCGGCGCGCACGCCGTCCTGGTTCATGCAGTTGAGCACGACTTCGCCGGCCCCGAGCCGCTGCACTTCGCCCGCCCAATCCACCGTGCGCCAGCGCGTGGCGCGCGTCTTGTCGGGATCGCCGGTGTATTGCTTCACGAAATAATCGCCGTCCTCGGCGCGGCTATCGATGCCGATCACGACACACTGCGAACCAAACTCGGCGGCGAGGATGCCGATGAGCTCCGGTTGTTCGAGGGCCGGAGAGTTGAGCGACACCTTGTCCGCGCCACGGTGCAAGAGGCGCCGCGCGTCGTCCAGGGAGCGAATGCCGCCTGCGACGCAAAACGGGATGTCGAGCACGCGCGCAACGCGCTCCACCCAATCGGCGGACACGGTGCGGCCGTCGCTGCTCGCCGTGATATCGTAGAACACCAGTTCATCGGCGCCGGCGTCGCGGTAGCGTTGCGCGAGTTCGATGATGTCACCCATGTCCTCGTGGTTGCGAAACTGCATGCCCTTCACCACGCGGCCGTCGCGCACGTCGAGACAGGGGATGATGCGCCGCGCGAGCCCCGAAGCGCGCGGATTTTCCGCCGTCAGCATTTGAGTGCCTCCGCCAGCGTGAATTTCTTCTCGTAGAGCGCGCGACCGATGATCGCCCCCGGGATTCCGTCGCTGCGCAGTCGGCGCAGGTCGTCGAGGGACGACACACCGCCCGACGCCTGCACTTCCAGTGTCGGATAATCGCGGCGCAACCCCGTGTAGAGGCCGAAGTTTGGCCCGGTGAGTTTTCCGTCGCGGCTGATATCGGTGCAAAGCAGGTGCTTCAATCCGCGCTTGAGGAAACCACTGATGACTTTTTCAAGAGGCAGTCCGCTGTCCGCTTGCCAGCCGGCGATCGCGACTTGCGGGATGCCGGTCTCCGGCTGCAAACGCACGTCGAGCGCGAGAATGATTCGCTCGGGACCAAATTTCTCCAACCAGGGGCCAACCATCTCGGGCTCCTTGACCGCGAGGCTCCCGATGATCACACGCGAGACTCCGGCGTCGAGCAGTGCCCCGACCTGTGATTTGTCGCGGATGCCACCGCCGGATTGGACCTTGAGTCCACTGGCACGAACGACGCGTTCGACCAGTGCAGTCTGACGTTGCGCGGGGTCCTTGGCGCCGTCGAGATCGACAAGGTGGAGCCACGTGGCGCCTGCTGTCGCGAATTCGCGCGCGACGACTTCGGGATCGTTCCGATAGGCTGTTTCGGCCTCGAAACTCCCTTCGGTCAGACGCACCACACGCCCGAGCCGCAGATCAATGGCAGGATAAAGAATCATGAAGGAGTCGAAGTGCGCGTGTAACCTATTAGGTTACAAATCCACCCGAACAATCCGGGGAGAGGAAGTTTTTTAGCAGTTGCGCGCCGACGGGGCCGGAGCGTTCGGGGTGGAATTGCACGCCGGCAAAGTTCGCTCGCTGCACGATGGCGGTGAACTCCGTGCCGTGCGTTGCGGTGGCAACGGTATCGATGGTGACCGGTGCGGCGTAGCTGTGCACGAAGTAGAAGCGGGCGTCGTCAGCGATGTCGCGGAAGAGGGCGGAGTCGCGCCGGCGCTGAACCGTGTTCCAGCCCATGTGTGGCACGGTGATGCCGGGCGACTCGGGCAGTTGGGCGACGCGCCCGGGTGCGAGGCCGAGGGTATCGACCGGGCCCTCGTCGGAGGCGTCGAAGAGCAACTGCATGCCGAGACAGATGCCGAGCACGGGTTGCGTGAGCGCTTGCACGCAGGCGACAAGGCCTTTCGCGTGGAGGCGTCTCATGCCTTCGGCGGCGGAACCGACGCCCGGCAGAATCACGCGATCAGCCGCGCGAATCACGGCGGGATCGGCGGTGAGTTCGCTCGCCACGCCGAGACGCCCGAGTGCAAAGCGCACGGAAGCGATGTTGGCACCACCGCTGTCGACGATCGCGAGCATCAGAGGACTCCCTTGGTGCTCGGCACCGCGCTGTCGCCGGAACGCGCGATGGCGGGACGCAGTGCGCGCCCGAAACCCTTGAACAGCGCCTCGACGAGGTGATGGTTGTTCTCGCCCTTGACGCTCATGTGGAGCGTGGCGGCGAGCGCATCGCTCAATGAACGAAAGAAATGCGGCACGAGTTCGGTCGGAAATTCACCAACGGTTTCTCGGGTGAATTTGCCGTCAAAAACGAGGTAAGCGCGGCCGCTGAGATCGAGTGCGACTTGCGCGCAGGCTTCGTCCATCGGCAGCACGAAGCCATAGCGGCCCACGCCGCGCTTGTCGCCGAGCGCCTGCCGCAAGGCTTGGCCGAGCGCGATGCCGACATCCTCGACGGTGTGGTGCTCGTCAATCTCGAGGTCGCCCCGGCATTCGATGGTGAGGCCGATGGCCGCGTTCTTCGCGATCTGTTCGAGCATGTGATCGAAGAACCCGATGCCCGTGGCGAGCTTGGCCGAACCCGGGGTGTCGAGATCCACGCTGACGGTGATGGAGGTCTCCTTGGTCTTGCGCACCACGGTGGCGCGGCGCGGCGCCTCAATCAACTGGCGGGCGATTTCGGACCAATTGAAATCCGTGCGACCGTAATGGAGGCCAGTGACGCCGAGGGCGGTGGCGAGTTGCAGATCGGTCTCGCGATCGCCGATGACCGCAGAGGCGGTGCGATCCCACGTGGTGTCGCGCAGGTAATCCAGCAGGAGTCCGGGCTTTGGCTTGCGGCAATCGCAGCGATCGGCGGCGGTGTGCGGGCAGATGCGCACGGCCTCGAAGGCAATGCCCTGCGAAGCGAGCAGGTTGATGAGCAGGTCTTGCAACGGTCGGAACTCGGACTCGCGGAAGCTTGGCGTGCCGAGGCCGTCTTGATTGGTGACCATCACAAGCGTGTAGCCGAAATCGCGCAGCCGGCGCAGGGCCGGGATGACCTCGGGCTCGAGGGCGAACTTGTCGAGACGGTCGATTTGTTGGTCGCGCGGCTCCTGAATGAGCGTGCCGTCGCGGTCGATGAAGAGGATTTTTTTAGACACGGGAAAGGGTTTCGATGACGAGCTTGTTGTCAGCCGTGGTGCCGACGGTGATGCGCACGGTGTTGGGCACGTCTTTGCTGCGGTCGCGGAGCACGATGCCCGCCGCGTGGGCGGAGGCCATCACGCGCGGCACATGGTGGACTTCGACGAGCAGAAAATTGGCGTCGCCCGGCCAGACGCGACGCACACAGGGCAGTTGTTTGAGGTCCTCCTCGAGGCGACGACGATCCGTGGACAATTTGAGCGCCGAAAGCCGGGCGGCGGCGATACCGTGGCCGACCAGCGCTTCGAGGGCGGCCCGCGCGACGGGCGTCGGAATGGGATAGGGAGCGATGATCTTCTTGAGCACCTCGATCAGAAGCGGTGATCCGAGCAAGGTGCCAACGCGCGCACCCGCGAGACCAAAGGCCTTCGACAGCGTGCGCAAGACGACGAGGTGCGGGTTGTCGCGCAGTGCCTCGACCAAGCTCGGTTCGGAGGTAAACTCAGCGTAGGCCTCGTCCACCACCACGATCGCGCGGCCCGCAAGCGATGAGATGACGTGAAGCATCGCGTCGCGATCAAAGAGTTGGCCCGTGGGATTGTTGGGCGAGCAAAGAAAGACGAGCTTAACCATGGAGCTTGCGGCGTCGACGACCGCGTGGGCATCCAGCGCGAAGTCTTCCTCACGGAGCAAAGGAACCCTGACGATTCCCGCTCCCTGAATCCCGGCCGCAACGGCATACATCCCGTAGGTGGGTGGCGTGATGAGAATCGAATCCTGCCCGGCGCGACAAAATGCGCGCAGCATCAAATCGATGCCTTCGTCCGACCCGCGCGTGATCAGCACGCGATCGGGGGTGACGCCGTAGAGCGAGGCCAGGCGCGTGACGAGTTCCGGCGGCTGCGGATCGGGATAGCGGTTGAGCCGGGGAACGCCCGCGTGCGGGGTGACCGGATTCTCGTTGGCATCGAGCCAAACCTGACCGCCCGCCGACTCCTTCCGCGCCGAGCTGTAGGGTGTGAGCGCGAGGATCTCGGGTCGGACGAGCGAGAGGACGGGATCGGGATTCATCGGGAGAGCTGTTTGAGGCGCACGCTCACGGCACGTTGATGGGCCGCGAGGTTTTCGGCGAGCGCAAGTCGCTCGACCACGGGCCCGAGGCGCTGGAGTCCGCGGGGCGACGCGGTTTGCGCGGTCATGGAGCGCAGGAAATCGGCGAGACCGAGGCCGCTGCACGCGCGCGCCCAGCCGTAGGTGGGCAAGACGTGATTGGTGCCGCTGGCGTAGTCGCCGAGTGATTCCGGGGTCCACGGCCCAAGGAAGACGGACCCTGCGGTCGTGATCCCAGCGAGGAGGGCCCGCGGGTTTGCGACTTGCAGAATCAAGTGCTCGGGCGCGTAGGCGTTGGCGATCGCGACGGCTTCCGTGGTGTTCGCCGCCACGATGATCCGGCTGGTGGCAAGGGCGCGCCGAGCGATGTCGACGCGCGGCAAGGCGGTGAGTTGCCGATCCACTTCCTTCTGCACGCGCCGCGCGAGAGGTGCTGACAAAGCGACCAGCACGACTTGCGAGCCGGGGCCGTGCTCGGCTTGGGAGAGCAAGTCCGCGGCGACGAAGACGGCGTTGGCGGTGCGGTCGGCGACCACCATGACTTCCGATGGTCCGGCCGGGAGATCAATCGCCACGAGGGCGCCGGAACGGGAGATTTGCAGCTTGGCCTCGGTGACGAAGGCATTGCCCGGTCCGAAGAGCTTGTCGCATGCGGGCACCGTGCGCGTGCCATAAGCCATCGCGGCGATGGCCTGGGCTCCGCCGACCTTGAACACGGCGGTGATGCCGCAAAGTTGCGCGGCGTGGAGAATCCACGGATTGATGCGGCCGTCGCGACCCGGGGGCGTGCACAACACCCGCTGCGGGCAGCCGGCGAGTTGCGCGGGCACGCCAAGCATCAGCGCGGTCGAGAAAAGCGGCGCGCTGCCGCCGGGAACGTAGAGACCGACGCGAGCGATGGGGCGGGAGAGTTTCTCGCAGACGATGCCCGGAGTTGTTTCGACCCGCAGCGCCGAGGGCCGCTGGGCCGAGTGGAATCTGCGCAGATTGCGACAGGCGGTGCGGAGGGCGGCTTTGTCGGCGGAGCCTAGTGCTCTTTCCGCGGCGGCGAATTCTGCAGCGCTCACTTGGAGCGTGCGCACTTCCACGCCGTCGAACTGCGCGGTGAAGCGGCGCAAGGCCCGGTTGCCCTCGCGCCGGACCGCCCCGAGGATGCGGGTCACCGTCGCCGAGACCTGCGGGCGCGAGGCCTGCGCCGGGCGGGCAAGCGCAGTCGTGCGCTGGCTGGCGGTGAGGCGTTTCCAGGTGAGCGTTTTCATCGGGCGCACGTTACAGCATCATCTTCTCGATCGGGAGCACAAGGATACTGGTGGCGCCGATGCGTTTGAGCGACTCCATCGTTTCCCAAAAAACCGCTTCCTGACAAACGGCGTGCAGGGCGACCTTGGAATCATCGCCCGCCAGCGGCAGAATCGTGGGGTTTTCGGAGCCCGGCAGGAGCTTCTTGATTTCCTCCAGCGCCGCCTTGGGAGCGTGGAGCATGATGTATTTGGCCCCGCTCGCCAGCTGCACGCCATCGATGCGGCGCATCAGGATTTCGAGGACGTGTTGTTTTGTGGGATTGAGATCCCGTGCGCCGCGAATGAGGACGGCGGTGCTCTTGAAGACGGTTTCGACGGCACGGAGCTTGTTGGCTTCGAGCGTGGAGCCGCTGGCGACGAGATCGCAGATGGCTTCGGCCAGACCGAGACGCGGCGCGATTTCAACGGATCCGCTCAACATCACAACTTCGGCGGCGACACCTTTTTCATTGAGAAAGCGCTGGGTCAGTCGCGGGTAGCTGGTGGCGATGCGAACCCCGGCGAGATCGGCCGCGCTGGCGTAGGGACGCTCCTCGGGCAGGGCGATGGCGAGGCGGCAGGCGCCGAACTCGAGGTCGCGCTCGGTGACGTAACCGGAGCCCGCGCCGTTGTTGCGCCGTTCGAGGGCGGTTTCTTCGAGCACATTGGTGCCGTCGATGCCCAGGTCGCACACGCCGTCCATGACGAGTTGAGGGATGTCGTCATCGCGCACGAAAAGGAGGTCGAGCGGGAAATTTTCGGAGTGGAGCAGGAGGCGCTCCCTGGGGGCCTTGACCCTGATTCCACAACGCGTGAGCAGGTCGAGCGAGTCAGACGAGAGGCGGCCGTTTTTTTGCACGGCAAGGCGGAGACGGTCTTTGGGAGGTGTGGCGGGAGGCATGACAATGGGGTGCCGCCGCACAGTGGGCTCGGATGCCGGGCAAAGAAAACCCCGGCGGGTCGTGCCAGCCGGGGTAAAAAGTTTTGGAACTCATCACCACAGAAAGGCACATCCAAGCCTTCCTGGGCGGGAAGGCTAAGAGACGTGGTGATGGTGATGGTTGGAGATCATCGGTTGATCAGGCATGTAGAGAAACGGTCGGCAACAGGCCGGGGCAAGATATTTTGCAGAAGGGTGTGACATAAGTTGGCCCATTCAACTGGCCCGGGAATGAACGAAGGATCACGAATGAAAGGCGAGGTGACCATCAATATCCGCACCTGACATTGCTCGGCCTTTTGCTCGGCTCGGGGTCGCTATTCGGTTACGCGACCTGACGTGATTCACAGTGGGGCTGGCCACTATCACCATATTCAGTCGATGATGAACCGCTCCCGCCACTCCGGCTTTGGCAGCAGACAGGAACCGATCCGTCCGGCGATCGTCAATCGACGCGCAGCGATCCGGTCATAACACCAATCGCGAAATCCAAGCGGCACCCATTCAATCAGTTGGGCCAGCAGTGATGCCCATCCCCCGCACAGTTTAAGCGCCTCCAAGATCGCATCCGAACGCAGATGGATCGGCAAGGTCGCGCGTTGCGACCAATCGTGAACCAAGACAGCGCTTGTGAACTCATCCGGAGAGAGTCCGCGTCCGTTCAGAAACCCCCGAGCAAACTTGGATTGAAGTGCCGCAAACCGGAGTTGTCCGCGACGATCCCACAACAGTAGAAACCTGACCATGCGACTACAGAACAGACACTCGCCATCGTAAAACAGGATGGGTTGCGGCATAAAGAAGGAACTCTCGATGGACTGAAAGGAATGACGGTTACCTAGTGTTACTTTGTGATGTTCCTCGCAAAAAGGGCGACTCCCAATGTCGCCTATTAGGTGATATTCCCTCTGAGAATCGGCGAAGTCATGACAGAGCCACACTAGCTGTCGCGGGACTGTCGGGTCGAGCAATCATCGATAGCTGGCAGACATACCTTCCCGTCAACTGCTCCCGCCGGCAGATCTTTCACGGCAATCAGATGGCAAAGCCTCGGCCAGCGAGACAACGCGCCAGCAAAGTCTGCGTCCGACCAGAGGAGCAGATACGCATACATGAAGATGAGTTGAAAGTCGTAGATCATCATGAATATTGCAATTGACCCGTGCAGCATTCCTCCGGCCACGGTCGCAACCCGTTTTGTCCTCCGATGCCACAGTAGGCAGGGAAAATAGATCTCGAACGCCAACGTCCCGTAGGTCGCCGCCGCACATACGAACGGGATCTTCACCAATGCCGCGCCGAGTTCCGTGCCCATGAATCGCTCGTGCTGCAGCACATAGTAAACGGCGGTTCCGTTCTGCCACATCTCGGCTGAAGATATCTTCGAAAGTCCGGAAACGACGTAGGCGGTGCAGAGCTGAATGATGATACAAATCGCAGCCATTCGGCTTAGAAACTCGCCGACCGAGTCCGGTGCAGGCTCCGGCTGCCGGCGGAACGCCAGTCGAGCATGCGATTCCCCGATGCTCAGGAAAAGCAGCAAGAACCGCGTCAGTGTGTCGCCTCCGTTCAGGATGAACCCGTTGAGTGCATGCAGTGCTTCAAGCGATGCAAACGCCGTGATGATGCTCGTCCGACCGCCGATTCCTCCCATCATAAGCATTGCCGCTCCTAGATGTAGCAGTGCGATCTCAACATGGTGCTCGCGCAACGTATCGACAGCGATCCATCCCTGTCGGAGTGCAAACGCCTGCACGAACGAATCCGGCCCGTAGAGGTAATCCAGAAACGGCCAGGAGCAGAGCAACTCGATTGCCAAGTGCGCGCCCAAGGCCACCCGGAGCAGGGCCAGCGCAACATAGCTGCCGTTTCCTCCGACAATCCTGTGATAAAGATATTCGATCATCTCGGCACCGCTCCAGGAACCGGCACAAGACCCGACGCGAAACTCACGCGCACCACTGGGGGCGCCGGCGGATCGTAGCGGTGGCGGAAGCGCGGGATTGGCTGTTCAGCGATTTTGAGCTCCATCATGGGCGGTAATGGGGTTCCCGGATAGGCCTTGCGGAAAGCATCTGCCCTGAACAGCCGTGCCCCAGGCCGAGAGGTCAAAACAAAAGACCCTGACGCTTGCTCACCCGAGGCGGTCTCTGACCCCGTTCGTCCAGCCTCGTGAAGACGAGTGCCACTGATCGATGTGTCAACTAAGCTTGACATCATGCGGGTTGACACATACTGAAACTCTCATGAATTCGCAATCAACCAGTCATCCTCCTCGCCAATGGATTTGGTCGACGCTTACGATTGGCCTCCTATTGACAGTGTTTGCTGTCGAGAAGCTTGCAGCCCACTTTGTGCTCCCTATGGCCTTGAAATTAGCGATGGGGGGCGGCGTAGTAGTTGCCGCAGTGATATTGTTGTTTGGTCTTCGTGGAACGGCTAGCAAGCTTCTACAGAAGGTAGGAGACGCCCCACCAATCGACAGCAAAGATGGCTTGCTTAAAGGAATATTGGGTATGGGCAGTTCGCTCTGGGCCGTCGTCTTTGTGCTTTCCTGCCTCGCGGCCACCCTTGCGATCCGCCACTTTGATCTTCCGCAAGCAGCCGGGCTTTTCGCAGCGATTTTCCCACTCGCCTCCGGTGCGATGCTATTGGCAAGTCTGCTTAAAGAGCCTGTTGGCACTGATGAATTGATCTCAAAGTTGCGCAGAGAATCTCTGTGCTTTGCGTTCGTTGCCATGTTGGGCGCAATCGGTGCAATGGGTCTGCTGCAGCAGTTGCACGTTGTGCGCAGTTTCAGTTGGAACACGCCAGGACTCTTGCTGCTCATGTTCGCGTTTTGGTTCCTCGGTGCCGCGTTCTATTGTCGCCGCTATTCCTGATATCCGGTGAAAAACCGTATTCGACATCTCCGGCAGGAGAAGGGGTGGTCGCAGGCCGAATTGGCGATTAAGCTTCAGGTATCGAGACAAACGGTAAACGCGATCGAAACGGAGAAATTCGATCCAAGCCTTCCACTGGCTTTTAAGATCGGCCGCCTATTTCAGTTGTCTATCGAAAAGATTTTCGATGACTAGTTGCCGTTCGAACGACCGGCCTTTCCCGGCCTCCAATGCTCCAAGCAGCCTACCATTTCCTCCGCAGTATAGCTGTTCGCATGTCTGGACGCTCTAGCTTAAAGACGCCTAGATCGATACCATCCTTGGCATTGTCGTCCGTTCTATTGGCCTCTATTCCAACGAATTCGTTTGCTGATCCAGCTACTTTCCCAAGGTAAATCACCGTATGTGATCCAGCGTGTTTTGGATGACGCCAATTTACGATGTCCCCGTATTTGATTTCGTCTGAAACACCGATTGCAGCGAAGTCTTTCGCCGATTCCAATAGGCGATGATACTTAATCATGAAAGCGTGCGCGATCCTATCGGCACCCTGAAAAGCTTCCCCTCCGAAACGTATTTCGCGCCATAGCAAATCCAAGTAGAGCGTAGACATTCGGACACGCGAATCTCGGTGCACACTTGGCCGGGCTCGCCAAATGGCCTGGAAACCTGCGAGTCGGACCACCCTCCCAACCGTTTCGCCTCTACCGACCGGAGCAACTTCTGGAGGCATTGCGGCAGGATACGGCAGTTCCTCTCCAGACTGGCACATATCGGTATTCGACCTACGGCATCTCCGTCCTCGGGGCCGCGTTGGGTCTATGCGTGGGCGGGTCCTACGAGGCCGCATGCCGGCAACTCGTGATCGAGCCACTCGGATTGGATGCTGCCTTTCTCCCGGCAAGCCAAACGCGGCGAACTGAGACGTGGCGACTGGCTTCGACCCGCTTCGGAAGTTTTGCTCCGGCCGGCGGGCTGCTGCTTTCCGCCGAAGGCGTGGCCACTTTCCTCGCCGCTTGTCTTGTCCCCTTGGCAACTCCGCTCGCCGCTGCGTTGGGGGCGGCAGAGACGATTCGCGCTCCGACCGGCCGACCCGGTCATGCCGTCGCCCAAGGCTGGCATGTGCGGCACACTCGCGGTCGCGCGATCTACTGGCATAATGGGCGCACTCCCCGTGGGCGCGCATTCGTTGGCTACTCTCCCCACCACCACCGTGGTGCGGCCGTGCTGGCCGGGTTCGACGAGGACTGGGATGACCTAGGGTTCGCCTTGGTGCTGGGTAAATCGCTTGGCGGGAGCCCCGTGTCATGTCGGTGAAAATCGTCGTCGCCGCCGCGCATTGGGTTGTCCGGGAACATCTGGTTTCCGTTCTTTCTTCCCGCATTTTCCCGCCTTGCATTGTGCCCTGCCCCAGCGGTCGGGGCGTGCTTTCCCTGAGCGGGGACGACGGCATCAGCCATATAGTGATGGAGCTGAATTTCACGGACATCGACGGCCTCGATGTGCTGCTGGCCCTCAAACATTCGGGCTGCACAGTGCCGGTCACCGTTTGCCTCGATCGATTCGATCCGCACACGATCATGTTGCTTGATCGGCTGCATCCCCACTCGATCCTGGACATGCAGGGCGAGGTGGCCGACAAATTCTCGCAAGCGATGATGGCTTCTGTCTCGGGAAAACCGCATTATGCTGGAACATTTGTCAACGCGGTCGCCTCGTTCCGGTCCGACCTGAGCATGCCACGCTTTACCGGACATCAACTCGAGCTGATCGCGATGTTTGCCCGGGGATATGACGACAAGTCCGTGGCTCGGATCACCTCCGCCGCTCCATTCACACCATTCGCTCGCAGCGTCGCACGATCTACCGGAAAGGCTCAGTGTCCTGCGCATCTGCCCTGACCGCTTATGCCGCCATCTACGGCATCCTTCGCTTTGTGTCCGGGCGAGTGATCAGTCCGGGAATCAACATACGGCATCTGCTCAACGGGAATCAGGCGGACCGGATTCTCGCACCAAAGCGATGCGGTGTGATTCACCGTCATGCTGATACCGCTGGTCGTAGGGATCTGTGATCTTGGAAGCGCATCGCCAACTATGCGAGCAGCTTTCACTTCAGCGACGACCACCGCTCCGGCCGGATCGTCCGCGAATGTTCTTGCGGCGCGCCCAGCCGCCGAGGCTGCCGCACTCGTCGCGGGCGCGCCCTGCCAATCAACACCCCCTCGATAGTCCAAATTGATCCGAGATTCAGCAGTTGGAATTGAACCACTGAGTCACAGAGGTCACAGAGAAAAAGGCTTATGGAAGCAAGGCGGGTTGGCGAGGATTCATCTCTTGGGTGAAATGGCTTTCCCGCTAACCTCTTGAAATTTCCTCTGTGTTCTCCGTGCCTCCGTGGTTCAACTGCGTTTTCTGGGTTGATAGGGATGCTTGGAATAAAAAGCTGCGGGGAATGCCGGTTCATCCCCTTCGGCACCACGCTCCCGGCTCAGGGCAACTTGGACTGAATCATTTTACTGGCCGCGCCGAAGTCGATGAGCGGGGCATCCGGATGTTGTTTGAGCGCGCCGATCACCTTGCCCATCTCTTTTTTCGATGCGGCACCGGTGGTGGCGATGGCCTCGGCGATGAGCGCCCCGAGTTTCGCGGCGTCGAGTCCGGCGGGCAGGTATTTCCCAAGGAAGCCGATTTCGGTGGTGTTGGCCGTCGCCAGATCGGCGCGGCCGCCCCGCTCGAATTCCGCGCGCGCGTCGGTGAGGTTCTTCACGGCCTTGCGGATGGTGGCGACGGTGAGAGGGTCGTCGATCGGTTTGCTGGCGTCCATGGCGGCGCGCTGGATGGCGGCGTCCATGGTGCGGAGAGCGAGAGCGAGGGCGCTGTCGCGGGCTTTCATTGCGGCGACGATATCAGCGCGGAGGGTTTCGTAAACGGTTGCCATTGGGTGTAGCATGCCGAGGGCAGACCCAAGCGAAAGCGCTATGTTGCGGTCAGGATTGGATTTGGCGGCAAATTTGGTCGCGGTGACGGCAAAATACCGCGCAGCATAGAACGAAACACCGCTTTCCGTGTCCAACCGCCCCGTGATCATTCGTTCCCTTATCCTTCTTGCCTTGGCCATGACGATCCCGTTGGCCGCGCTTGGCTCCGAATCGCTGGCTGAAAAATCCCTGCGCGAAATCGTGGCCCGCGAGCGGGAGCTTTTCAACCATGCCGAGCGCGAGGGCGAGCATCTCGATGACGCGAGATTCGTGGGTGAAGCGAAGGGCATCGCGGGCAGCTATGACGTGTTGATCCAGAAGAACCCGAATTTCGCCCCGGCCTTCGCCGCCTACGGGATGTTTCTTGGAAAAATCGACATGAACCGTGCGGCGGTCGCGATGTTCCTCAGGGCAAACAAGATCGATCCGCACATTCCGCTGGTCAAAAACCAGCTGGCGAAGCACCTCGCCGAGGACGGCAGGCCGCTGGAGGCGCTGACCTATTTGCTGGCGGCGATCGATTTGGCGCCGGGCGAACCGCTCTACCATTTGCATCTCGGCTCGCTGCTGCTGGCGGCGCGGGAGGACTTTGTGCAGAGCGGGGAGTGGACGCGGGTCGCCCTCGACAAGGCGATGCTCGATGCTTTTCAACGCGGGGCGGAGCTGGCGGCGGCGGATTTTTCCTATGCCTACCAGCACGCGAAGGCTTACTACGAAGTCGAGCCGCCGCGCTGGGAGGAGGCCCTCGGGGTGTGGGAAAAACTCGGCACCCGGGCCGCCGCGACGGCGACAAAGCAGCTCGTGAAGCTGCACCGGGCGAATATTCTGGTGCATCTTGACCGCATCGCGGAAGCGCGAGCGTTGCTCGACGAGGTGACGGACCTGCAGCTCATGGGAGAGAAGAAGCTGGTGCTCGAGGCAATCGCAGCGAAGACGCCGGCGAAATAGGCCGGCGAAATAGGCCGGCGAA
>CAMTVF010000094.1:0-17185 GCA_947085115.1 uncultured Opitutaceae bacterium
ACCGTGCTGATGGCGACGCCGACGTGCACGAGCACGTAGTCGCCGACCTGCGCTTCGGGCGTGCAGGTGAGGCTGACAAGTTTGATGACGCCGGCGAAACTGACCTTGGCGGAACGGAGCAACGGATCGTCACCGATGATTTCAAGAACTTTACCGGGAACAGCGAGGCACATAACGTGGAGGGGTTGGAGTTTACTGCGGCAGCGCGACGGAGGTGAGTCCCCAGAGGGCGCCGAGCGCCTGTCCGGCGGCGATGGAATTGTCGTTGGGTGAAAGCTGGCGATGGATCAGCACCTTGAAGCCGGCCTCGCGCAGCGCGGTGAAGGCGAGGTCGTGGAGCAAGGCGTTCTGGAAGCAACCGCCGGTGAGCGCGATGGTGCCGACGCCCGCCTGACGGGCCGTTTCCACCATCGCATTCGCAAGTCCGCGATGGAAGGCCGCTGCGAGTTCGTCCGGGCCCTTTTGGGTCATGAGCAACTCGCGGATGGCGGGTCGCCAGTCGACCTCGAGGGTGGCGCCGGCCGATTCTGCGCGGCCGACCGTGAAAGTCAGCGCGTCGGTGTTGGCCGGTGCCCGGGTGGCTGCGGCTTCCAGGAGAAGAGGGGCCTGACCTTCGAAGCTGTTGTTCGTGCAGAGGCCGAGCAGGGCACTGGCGCCGTCGAAGAGTCGGCCGCCACTGGAACACAGCGGAGAATTGAGGCCCTGCTGCAGCATCGCCTGCAAGGTGGCCTGATCCCGGTCGGAAAAACCAAAGCGCGGCGCGAGATCGGCAAAGGAGCCGACTTCGGCGGAAAGAGCGAGGGCGACGCGGCGCGGGTCCTTGACCGCGGCTTCGCCGCCGGCCAGGCGGAAGGGGCGCAGGCGGGCAAACCGGGTGGCCTGCTGTTTCTCGAGCAAAATGAACTCGCCGCCCCAGATGGTGCCGTCCTCGCCGTAGCCGGTGCCGTCCCACGGAATACCGAGCACGCCGTCGGCGGGATGCTCGTTTTCCAACAGACAGGAGAGAACGTGCGCGAGGTGATGCTGCACGCCGAGCTGGATCAGTCCGGAGCGGGCGGCAAAGTGGGTGGAGGAATAGTCGGGGTGCTTGTCGTGCACCACGACGCTCGGTTGCGCGCCGTAGAGATCACCGAGCATTTCGATCGTGCGCTCGAACACGGCTTGCGTGCTGACATCGGCAAGATCGCCAAGGTGCGGACTGACGACAACTTGATCGCCCTTTGCGATGGCCACGGTGTTCTTCATTTGTCCCCCGACGCAGAGCAGCGTTTCGGCGAGGGTGCCGGGCAGGCGCAGCGGCGCGGGCGCATACCCCCGCGCGCGCCGAAGGATGATCGGATGACCGCTGGCCGTTTCGCGCACCACGGAGTCTTCCACCGGGCGAGCGATGATGCGGTCGTGCACGAGGTGGAAGTCAGCGATCCCAAACAGGCGCGCGCGGGCTTCTGCGTTGTCGGTGCAAATGGGTTCCTCGGAGAGATTCGCGCTGGTGGCGACCAGTGGGCGCCCCATCGCGCGCAGGAGCAATGTGTGGACCGGAGAGTAGGGCAGGAGGGCACCGACCCACGGGTTTCCGGGGGCGATATCGTAAGCGAGGGCGCTGCTGCGGCGTCGGCGCACAAGCACAATGGGTGCGGCGCTCGAGGTGAGGAGTTGCTCGGCGCTCGCCGACACATGCGCGTGCGTGCGGAGACTCTTCAGGTCGGGGAACATCACGGCGAGGGGCTTTTCCTCGCGATGCTTGCGGCGCCGAAGTTCGGTGACGGCGATCTCGTTCGTCGCGTCGCACATGAGGTGGAACCCTCCGACGCCCTTCACGGCGCCGATCAAACCGGAACGCAGGGCCGTGACGGCGCCGAGGAGCGCGTCGCTTTGTTGGGCGAAGTCATTTCCCGCGAGGTCGGTGAGACTCAACTGCGGCCCGCAAGTGGGACAGGCATTGGGCTCGGCGTGGAAGCGGCGGTCGGTGGGGTCCGTGTATTCGCGCTCACATTCAGGGCACATTTGAAAGGCGCGCATCGTGGTGCGGGGCCGGTCATAGGGCAGGGTCTCGATCAAGGAATACCGCGGGCCGCACTGGGTGCAGTTGATGAAGGGGTAGCCGTGACGACGGTCCGCCGGGTCGAGCAATTCGCGCCTGCAATTGGCGCACAACGCCAGGTCCGCAGGAACAGCGGCGCTGGCGGCGCCGGTGGCCACAACGCTGTCGGCGATGGCGAACTGCGTGCCGACCGGTTGGTCGAGGTCACTCGGGATCGAGCGCTCGATTTCCGTCACTCTTGCCGCAGGAGGCGCTTCGCTTCGGAGTTGACCGATGAGGGCCTCGACCTGCGCGGGATGTCCGGTCGCGCGGATCAGGACCCCATCGCGATCGTTGCGCACCCATCCGCGCAGATCGAGGCGGAGTGCGACACGATGCACAAAGGGCCTGAAACCGACACCCTGAACCGTGCCGCGAACGCGAATGAGCGCATCGGAAGTGGTGGGTGTCTTGATCATGGGAGGAGGGGTTAGGCTTGTTTCGGGAGATGAGAACCCAGGAAGTCATACCACTGCGGCATGCCTTCGCCGCTGCGGGAGGAGAGCTCGATGATTTGCGCCTGGGGTGCGATGCGCCGGATGTTTTCGACGGCAACCTTGCGATCAAAGCCGAGGGCATCGGCGACGTCGACCTTCGTGAGCAAAACAAGGTGCGCGGACTTGAAGATCGGCGGATACTTGAGCGGCTTGTCTTCGCCCTCGGTCGCCGAGAGGAGGACGACGCGGAGTTGCTCGCCCAGGTCGAACGATGCGGGGCAGACGAGGTTGCCAACATTCTCGATGAAGAGCACGCGAGTGCCGGCAAGGTCGATGGATTCGACGCCCCGGGCGATCATGCTTGCGTCGAGGTGGCATACGGTGCCGGTCGTGATCTGAGCGACGGCGGCGTGCGGACGGTTCAGGCGGCGGCCGTCGTTGTCGGTCTCGAGATCGCCCACCAGCACGGCGCAACGGTGCTCGAGGCCGAACTCATCGAGAGTGCGCTCGAGCAGCGTGGTTTTGCCGGCGCCGGGGGAGGAAACGAGATTGAGCGCCAGCAGCCCGCGACCGAGGAAGTAGCCGCGATTGCGTTCGGCGAGGATGTCATTCCGCTCCAGCAACGGAATGCTCAGGTCGAGCGCGCGGACCTGCACTTCGCCGCGCGGACTCGACTGCAACGCGGCGTTGATCTCCGCGGAGAGTGGGGCGCTAAGGTCGCGGCGTGCCGGAAAGGCCGCGCGATTGAGGGCGTTGATCCGGTAGCCCTCGGTGGGTTGTTGGTCAGTGTTGATGGACATGGCGTGGAGTGGGGGAGGTGGCAAAGACGAGCCGGGCCAGTTCGATTTCGCGGCCGGAACGGACGTCGCCGGAAAACGCGCGACAGCGCGGGCATTGGAAAATATATCCGCTTTCGATCGTGAAGTCCTTGTCGCAGTCGCGACAATGGGCACGGGCTGGCACGCGGCGGATTTCCAAACGCGCATTTTCGATGATTGTGCCGGGCGCGACCGCTTCGAAGGCGAAGCGCAGCGCGTCGGGTTCGACCCCGGATATGGCGCCAATCCGCAGGACCACGCGGGTGACATTGGTGGCGTGGTTCGCGCGGGCTTCGCGGCTGATGACAGCCAAGGCTGACTCCATGATGCCGACCTCGTGCATAAGCAAATCCTACACGCATGAAAACCGGTGCGTCGAGTCACGGCGCGTGATTGCCAACATGTGCGCAGCATATGCCAAGCAACGCCTATGCGGTGCCGCTCATCTCCGGTAGGTTTGTGGCCGAAGAATAGATTCTGCTTAGTTATCAACCTCTAACGCGACGTCACTAGACCACGACTGGCGCGCCGCCCCATCGACCATGCTATTGGAAAATCCCAGGGTGCAGTCTGCGAAGCAGACGGAAACGATCTATGAACGGGCGTTGTCGCGGGGCGTGAGCCGGCGCGATTTCCTCCAGTTCTGCGCCTGGATGGGCGCATGCATCGGGCTGGATCAAACCGGCGTGGCTGCCATGACGAACGCATTGGAAACCAAGAAGCGCATTCCGGTGGTGTGGATGCATTTCCAGGAGTGCACGTGCTGCAGCGAGTCGTTCATCCGCAGCTCGCACCCGATCGTCGCGGACATCCTGCTCGACAAGATTTCGCTCGACTACACCGAGACGTTGATGGCGGCGTCCGGTCACCAGGCGGAGAAGTCGCTGCACGACACGATCACCAAATACAAAGGCGAATATCTGCTGTGCATCGAAGGTTCGATTCCGACCGCTGCGGATGGCGTGTATTGCTGCATCGGCGGCAAGACGGCACTGCAAATCGCCGAGGAAGTGGCGAAGGATGCGAAGGCTATCATCGCGTGGGGCAACTGTGCCTGCTCTGGCTGCGTGCAGGCGGCGAAGCCCAACCCCACGTCCGCCCAGCCGGTCCACAAGGTCATTGGCGGCAAACCGATCATCAATGTGCAAGGTTGTCCGCCGATTGCCGAAGTCATGGCCGGGGTGCTGGTGCACTTGCTCACCTTTGATCGCATTCCGCAGCTCGACAGTCTCGGTCGGCCAAAAGCGTTCTATTCGCGCCGCGTGCATGACACCTGCTACCGCCGTCCGAGCTACGATGCCGGCCTCTTCGTCGAGAGTTTTGACGACGAGAACGCGCGCAAGGGCTACTGCCTCTACAAGGTCGGCTGCCGTGGTCCGACGACCTACAATGCCTGCGGCACGATCCGCTGGAACGGCGGCGTGAGTTTCCCGATCCAATCGGGCCATCCCTGCATCGGCTGTTCCGAGGCGAACTTCTGGGACAACGGGCCCTTCTATCAACGCATCCCGAACTTCCCGGGCTTTGGCATCGAGAGCACGGCTGACAAGATCGGCTTGGCCGCGGTCGGCGCGGCGGCAGTGGGTGCAGCGGCCCACGCGGTCATGAGCAACTTCCGCAAGCGCGAGCGCATCGGCGAGCAACCGGGTGAAAAAGCGCCCCCGGGCAGCACTCAAAAATTCTGAACGCGAGGAACCCACTCATGAGCACCCGAATTGTAGTTGATCCCGTAACTCGCATCGAAGGCCACCTCCGCATTGAGGCGGAAGTCAAGGACGGCAAGATCGTCGACGCGTGGAGCGCCGGCACGATGGTGCGCGGCCTGGAGATTATCCTGAAAGGCCGCGATCCGCGCGATGCGTGGGCATTCTGCGAGCGCGTCTGCGGCGTGTGCACCACGGTGCACGCGCTGGCATCCGTGCGCGCCGTCGAGGATGCGGTCGATATCCGCATTCCGCCCAATGCGGAGCTGATCCGGAACATCATGTTCTGCACGCAATACATCCATGACCATGTGGTGCATTTCTACCACCTGCACGCGCTGGATTGGGTGGATGTGGTCAGCGCGTTGAAGGCCGACCCCGTCGCCACGTCGCAACTGGCCCAAAAAGTCTCGAAGTGGCCGAAGAGTTCGCCGGGTTACTTCAGTGATCTTCAGAAACGGCTGACGAAGTTCGTCGAGAGCGGCCAGCTCGGCATCTTTGCCAACGGCTATTGGGGCCACCCGGCCTACAAGCTGCCGCCCGAAGCCAACCTGATGGCGGTGGCGCATTATCTCGAGGCGTTGGAGTGGCAGAAGGAGATCGTGAAGATCCACACGATCTTCGGGGGCAAGAACCCGCACCCGAACTATCTCGTCGGCGGCGCTCCCTGTTCGATCAATCTCGACGAAGCCAACGCGATCAACGCCGAGCGCCTCGCGTTTGTCGGCCAGGCGTTGCAACGCGGACTCGAGTTCGTGGAGCAGGTCTACATTCCCGACGTGCTTGCCGTGGCGCCGTTCTATCTCGATTGGGCGGGCATCGGCGGCGGGCTTGAGAATTACCTCTGCTACGGCGACCTGCCGACGAACGGCTTTGCGGATATCAAGAGCTTCAAGTTCCCGCGCGGTGCCATCCTCGGGCGCAACCTGAACGAAGTGCACGCCGTCGATCCGAAGGACGACACGGGTGTGCAGGAGTTCATCGACCGCGCGTGGTATGAATATGAAGGCGGTGCCGAGACCGGTGGACGCCACCCCTGGAAAGGGGAGACGAACCTGAAATATTCCGGCCCCAAGCCGCCCTACGAGCACCTCGACGTGGACAAGAAATACAGCTGGCTCAAGACGCCGCGCTGGAAAGGGCACGCGATGGAAGTCGGGCCCCTCGCGCGCATGCTCGTGGGCTACGCGGCGGGCAATCACGACATCAAGGAAGTTGTCACCGAGACCCTCGGGGCACTCAACGCGCCCGCTTCCGTGCTCTTCTCGACGCTCGGCCGCACGGCGGCGCGCGCCATCGAATCGCGCCTCGCGGCGCATTGGGGCATCGAGTTCTTCAATCAACTTCTCGCCAACATCAAGGCGGGCGACACCCGCACCTTCACCAAGGAGCGTTGGGAGCCCGCGACGTGGCCGGCGGAGGCGCGCGGGGTGGGTTGCAGTGAGGCGCCGCGCGGCGCCCTTGCGCACTGGATTGTGATCAAGGACAGGAAGATTGCGAACTACCAACTGGTGGTTCCGAGCACCTGGAACGCCTCGCCGCGCGACGGCAAGGGCCAGCGCTCCGCCTACGAGGCTGCGCTCATCGGCACCCCGGTGCACGATCCGCAACAGCCGCTCGAGATCATCCGCACCATCCACTCCTTCGATCCGTGCCTGGCCTGCGCCGTCCATCTTTACGAGGACAGCAAGGAAATCGCGCGGCACGAATTGGTGGTGAAATAATCCGGAGGCCATCATGCAAGCCTCACAAGACTACCAACGGGTCTATGTGTGGGAGCAGCCCGTGCGCTGGTTCCACTGGATCAACGCCCTGTGCGTCACCGTGCTCGGCGTCACCGGCTACCTGATTGCGCATCCGTTCGCGCTCATGAATTCGGGCGAGGCGTCCTTCAGCTATTGGGTCGGCACCAATCGCTTCATCCACTTCCTCACCGCCTATGTCTTTGTCGGGAATTTTTTCTTCCGGCTCTACTGGGCGTTTGTCGGCAACAAGTATGCGCGGTGGCACAACTTCGTGCCGCGGCGGAAGTGGCAGCTTAGGCAGGCGCGCGATGTCTTGAAAGTCGATATCCTCCAATCGAGCGACAAGGTCGTGCACACCCTCGGGCACAACTCGGTGGCGTATTTCACCTACTTCGGCACCGCGTTGCTGACGTTGTTCATGATCTTCTCGGGCTTCGCCCTCTATGCGCCGACGAGTGAGAGCTGGTTTCCGCAGTTGTTCACCTGGATGATGCCGCTGTTTGGGAGCGAGCAGAATCTGCGAATCTTCCACTACGCCGGTATGTGGTTCTTTGCCGTCTTCATCGTCATCCATGTTTACCTCTGTTTCTATCACGACTATGTCGAGGGGCACGGCGTGTTGCTTTCGATTGTCGGCGGGTGGAAATTCATGGAAAAACGCAAGGCAGAGCTCGAGGAGGCGTCAGGGATTTCGGAGTTGCCCGGGTCGGCCAAGGTCCGGGCGGCCGAACCACCGAAGGCCGACACTTAAGCGCCATCGATGAATGCCCGACTCGAACTTTTGTCCGGTCCGAAGACGTTGTCCTTGCCGCCAGCGCAGGCGGTGGAGCCGGTATTGGTGTTGGGTGTGGGCAACTGGATCATGGGGGACGAGGGCGTTGGCATTCATGTCATTCGAGCTGTCGAAATGATGCCACCGATCCATGGCGTTCGCGTGCTCGACGGCGGCACTGGCGGGATCAATCTGCTCGTGGAGTTCGACGGCGTGAGGGAGATCGTGCTGGTCGATGCCACGCGGGACGGCCGTCCTGCCGGGACAATCACCTACCTGCGCCCGACTCGCGCGGGCGACATTCCCCGCGGGCTCGGCGCGCACGACTTCGGTTTGAAGGATCTGTTCGCCGCGTCCGCACTGCTCGAACGGATGCCCGCCATTCATCTGTTCACGGTTTCCGTGGAAGAAGTGCGGCCGATGTGCATGGAGTTGTCTGATCGAGTTGCAGCGGCCGTGGCGGAGGTTGCGCGAACCATTCACGCGTTGGCGGGTGAACGGGTCGCCCGGCAGGAGTAACCGCCAATGTTCGCCCAGATCGATGCATCTTTGTTCGGTTCGGCGGGGCTGGTCGTGCTGATGGCCAGCACGATGGGCGTCGCGGTGCTGCACACGCTGGCCGGACCGGATCATTACCTGCCATTTATTGTGATGGGCCGGGCGCGGCGCTGGTCTTTCAAGCGCACGATTTTCTGGACAGGTCTGTGTGGCTTCGGTCACGTGAGCAGTTCGGTCGTGGTGGCGCTGGCGGCGGTGATCTTCGGGTTCGGGCTCGAGCGTGTGGCGTTCATCGAGGAGTTCCGCGGAAATCTGGCGGCGTGGCTGATGATCGCGTTCGGCGCTGTGTATCTGGCGTGGGGCCTGAAACAGGCCTTCCGCGGGAAATCCCACTCACATGCCCATGCGCACGAGGACGGGGAGGTTCATGCCCACCACCATGACCACCACGCCGCGCACGCGCATCCCCACGGGGAGACGGAGGGGTTCAACATCACGCCGTGGATACTGTTCACGATTTTTGTCCTTGGCCCGTGCGAACCGATGATCCCTCTGGTGATGTATCCCGCCGCGCAGGGCGATTGGACCGGGATGTGGATGGTTGTCTCGGTGTTCACAGCGCTGACTGTCGGCACGATGGGGGTGACGGTGTTGCTCGTCATGCGCGGCATCCGGCTGCTGCCGCTGCAACGCATTGAGCGCTACACTCACGCGATCGCCGGCGGCGTGGTGCTGTGCGCTGGTTGCGCGATCCAGTTCATGGGATCGTGATTGGGCGGCGAGTGAGGCGCGAGATCGCGCCCGGGATTCGTTCTGGAAAACGCCGTTGGACACAGAGAGCACCGAGCCAAACCGGAGGTGCACGGAGGTTTGGAATAAATTCGAGCACTTATCCCAAATAGGGCAGTTGAACCACCGAGGCACGGAGAACACAGAGGGAATCCCAGGAAATTTGCGGGAAAGCCATTTCACCCAAGAGGTGGGTCCTCGCCATCCCGCCTTGATTCCATAAGCGGTTTTCTCTGTGCCCTCTGTGACTGAGTTGTTCAATTCCAACTGCTGAATCCTAGGCATATCTGCGTTCACATGTCGCGTGAGTGGCACCGGTGGAGAAGCTAATTGAGGAAGACGCGATCGACTGGAGCAAGACATGCGCGGACTGCCCGGCGGAACGCACGCAGTGCGAAAAAAATGCGCAGCGTAAATACCACTGCCGGGGAAAACCGCAGTTCGCCAATATACTGGAATGGTTGTCGGCAGTCTGAAAACAGGTCCGCCCGTGCCAATCCGGCGGATTCCGTTCGTTTGTCGCGCGGCTTCACGTGGTTGTAAGATGCGCTGATGGATCGTGCGTTTCAGGGTTCTCAAATTTATGCAACCAGTGCATATACTTATGCAAATTGTGCGCTGTCATAAAGCGGCGCTTATGGCATAATGTGCACGTTGAGAAATAATTTCTCTGACTGGCAACCTAACGAGAGCACAAGAAAACCTAACCCTGCTGTAGAACATGAGCACTCAGCCAAACCGGATCAAGAGCACCCTGATCTTCGGAGGAGCCGCAATTTGGGGGCTTCTCCTCGTCTCGTGCGTAATGGCCACAAGCCGCACCATAGTGGCTCCGCCATCCATCCCCGGAGCCACATTTGTGGGTTCGGGTAAGTGCACATCGTGCCACGAAGAGGTGTCGCACAATTTTGCGGACGCGACGCACTCCAAGCTGATCGCGCAGGGTCCGAACGGCAAGGAGATGATCGGCTGCGAATCGTGCCATGGTGCCGGCTCGTTGCACGTGAAGACGGGAGGTGCCGTCGGCACGATCCATAGTGCGACGGCCGAAACCTGCTTCCAATGCCATTTGGAAAAGCGCGGTGAGTTCAACCTGCGGAACTCGCACCCGGTCATGTCCGGCAAGATGACGTGCTCCGACTGCCATAATCCGCACAAAGGCGACGCAACGACGAACGGCGACAACACCAACATGGCCGTGCTCAACAACACCTGCGTGACATGCCACACCTCACAGGGAGGTCCGTATGTGTTCGAACACGAGGCATCCCGCGAGGGCTGTGTCACCTGCCACAACCCGCACGGGTCGATGCACAACAAGATGCTAAAGACCCAAAACGCCAACCTGTGCCTGCAATGCCATACTCAGGAGCAGACAACGGACGGCCAGATCCTGATCGGCGGCCGTAACCACGCCTCCGACCTGCGCCGCGGCACCTGCTGGTCCGCCGGCTGCCACGAAGCGGTCCACGGCTCGCACGTCAGCTCATCCCTCCGCTTCTAACACCCACCTATCATAGGACACTGCGATGAAAACAACATTTTTTCTCCACTCAGTCCGCCGGTCTCTGATCCTGCTCGCCTGCGCGGGCATCCTGAGCCTGCCCACCGCACTCAGTGCGGCTTCCAAGGACAGGGAACCGGCTTACAACAACTACATCGACCTCTCTGCGGGCTATGTGCTTCAGAGTGGCGACCGTCCCGGATTCCAGAAAAACTTCCAGATGAACAAGGACGGCTTTGGTGGCATCGAGGCCCTGCTCCTCACCCGGCAGATCGACGATTCCACCAGCCTCACTTTGCGAGGCCGTGCGCTTGCCGGAAACGACTACCTGTTTGACCTCAACATCATCAGGGACGAGGTCGGTTACCTCAAACTAGGCTACAAGCAATACCGCACATGGTTCGACGGCAAGGGCGGCAACTGGCAGCCTACCGGAATGATGTTCCAGTATCGCGACCACGACCTTCACCTCGACCGGGGCAACCTCTGGTTTGAGGCCGGCCTCAACCGGCCCGACGCGCCCAGCTTCGTCCTCCGCTATGATTACCTGACCCGCAACGGTGAGAAGGACTCCACGATTTGGGGTGATTCCGGACTGCTCGTCGCAGGCCAGTCCCGCGGCACCATCCCAACCTACCAAAAAATCGACGAAGCGCGTCATGTGCTCAATGGCTCGGTCACAAAAAACGCCGACAAGTATGGCTGGTCCGCAGCCGTCCGCTACGACAAGGGTGATTACAACAATGCACGTTATATCCGCCGCAACCACGAGCAGTCCACGGCTCGCTGGGTCACCTCGCGCGAGGGTCAGGACTTCGACATGTTCCAGATGCGCGGCTCCTACACGCGTGATCTCACGGATATGCTGAAGCTCACAACGGCTGTCGCGCAGACCAAGACCGACACCATCCTGCAGGGCAGCCGCATTTATGGCGTTACGCCTGATGCCGCATGGACCACGGACTTCCCGACCCGCCAGTTTCGCGATAGCGCCTATTTTGGCATGAACTTCGGCAACCTCGGCGAGGCGGAAATGAAGCAGACGGTCGCCACGATCAACATGCTCTATCGCGCGACCGAGAATCTTTCGATCGTGCCTGCGGTTCGCTTTGAAAACACCGACTGGAGCAATCGGATCCTCTACGAGTCCACGACCTTTGGCGCCGGCCCGGCGTTTGCGGCGTCCCGGACGCCGACCAGCGGGGCCAGCGACAAGGACTGGGAAATTTATTCCGCCAGCTTGGAAGTGCGCTACACGGGCATCAAGAACGTCTCCTTCAACGCCAAGGCCGACTGGTCCAACTCCGAGGGCAACTTGACCGAGGATTTCCTCAGCAACCCCGGTCTCACGAATCAGGCGATCAGCATCGCCCGCACCACGGCCTTGGAGCGCGCCACGCAGAAGTATTCGTTCACGACCAACTGGTATGTCCGTCCCGGCACGTCCGTTGCGGCCCAGTATTACTACCGGGTCCGCCTGAACGACTATCGCACCACCCGCGACAGCGCGGTGAGCACCGGCGACCGTTATCCGGCCTTCATCTCAAACCAGGATTTGGAGACCAACAACTTCAACCTCCGCCTGAACTGGCTCGCCGCGCCGAACCTCCGCACCGTCTCCCGCTATGATTACATGGAGACCCTCATCAAGACGCAGACCCTCGATCTCCGCATGACCGAGTCCATGAAGAACACCCGGCACATGCTCAGCGAGACCGCGACCTGGAATCCTGTTTCCCGCTGGTATTTGCAAGCCACGGTCAATCTGGTCTATGACACCCTGACCACGCCCCCCGTCAAGGGCGTCGGCGCGGCCGCCAACCTAGTCAAGAACAGCGACGCCAACTACCTGACCTACACCTTGGGCAGCGGCTACGCGTTGGACGACCGCAGCGACCTCTACGTCGACTACAACTCCTACGAGGCGCGCGACAGTTTCGTGAACAATACGCCGACATCCGTCGCCTACGGTTCCCAGGCCAAGTCGCAGGTCGCCTCTGTGATGTGGACCCGCAAGCTCGACCGGCGCACCTCGATCTCGCTCAAGTATGCCTATGCGAAATTTGAGGAACCGGTCTATGGCACCCGCGGGGACTACGAAGCCAACCTGTTCTACGGGAAACTCCAGTATCGCTTCTGAGTTTCGACGAACCCGGTTCAACCCAACCCTGATCACCATGAATACTGCAACAAAGATTGCCATTGTCGGCATCGCCCTCGCGTTCGCCGTGGGGATGAGCTATGCCGCAACCGCCTCGGAAAACTGGGAAAACTCCTGCGCCTCCTGCCACGGGGCGGACGGCAAGGCCCAGACCAAACAAGGCAAGAAACTCAAGATCCGTGATTACACGGACCCCAAGGTTCAAGCCGAGATGAAGGACGATGAGATGCTCAAGATCATCCTCGAGGGGAAATTCGAAAACGGCAAAGAGCGCAAGAAAGGCTTCAAGGACGAATACTCTGAACAGGAGGCGAAGGACCTCGTGGCCTTCATCCGTCAGCTCAAACCCTGACACCATGCAAGCCGGCATTTTCCGAGCCGACGGCAGCTTCAAGCTCCGTCGGCTCTTTTTTCGCCCTGCACGCACCATTAATTTCTGCACTCCGCCATGACCGCCACACCTCATTCCACGCCCGCGCCGAAGCGGGTCACTAATTTCAACAACTGGATCAGCGCCGCCGGTGGCGTGCTGGCCGTGGGTGCGCTCTTTTCCTTCGCCCTTCTCGTGGCGATGGACTTCACCCAAGAGGATAAGAATCCCTACCTCGGCATTTTGACCTACATCGCTGCGCCGATGTTCCTCATTGCCGGGCTGGCGCTGGTATTCTTCGGCTGGTGGCTCGAACGCCGCCACCGCCGGAGCCATGCGCCCGGCATTCCTCATTTCTGGACCATCGACTGGGACAATCCCGTGCACCGCCGGTGGATCGTGATCTTCGGCGGCGGCGGTGCGGTGTTCCTGCTCCTCTCCGCCTTCGGCAGCTACCAGACCTACCACTACGCGGAATCCAACATGTTTTGCGGCCAGGTCTGTCACTCGGCCATGAACCCCGAGTTCCAAACCTACCAGCGCGGCGCGCATGCCCGCGTCGCCTGCGTGGAGTGCCACGTGGGTTCTGGCACCAAGGCCTTTGTCGAAGCCAAGCTCAACGGCACGCGCCAGCTCTACGGTTTCATTTTCGACAACTACAACCGCCCGATCCCGACTCCGGTGCACAATCTCCGCCCAGCCCAGGATACCTGCGAAAAGTGCCACTGGCCCGAGAAGTTCCTCGGCAATCTCGATATGAGCTGGGAGCACTACCTGTCGGATCGCAAGAACACGCCCTACGCCGTCCGCATGCTCATGAAGGTCAATTCCGGGCGCCCCGGAGGCCCGCTCGGGGGCATCCACTGGCATGTCAGCAAGGAACAGATTGTCGAATACTACGCAATTGACGAGCAGCGGCAGGATATCGTCTGGATGAGGGTCACCGACAAGACCGATGGATCCACGAAGGTGTTTCGCAATGAGGAATTCAAGGGCGAGCCGCCCCCGAAACTCGTGCGGGTGATGGACTGCATTGATTGCCACAACCGCCCCGCCCATGTCTTCCCGCCCGCCAACGACTCGGTCGAGCGCGCCATGGCCATGGGCAAGATCAGCACCGACCTGCCCAACATCAAGCGCCACGCCGTTGCCGCAATGCTGCAGGAGTCGATCACCACTTCCGCCGAAGCCCCGGGCAAGATCGCCGACTACCTCAAGGGTCGTTACAAGGATGCCGCCGGCTTGCCCGAGACGATTGCCGAGGTGCAGCGCATCTTCGCGACGACGATGTTCCCCGAGCGCAAGGCCGACTGGCGGCAATACCCGAACAACATCGGACACAAGGACTGGCCGGGCTGCTTCCGCTGCCACGACGACAAACACAAGACTTCAACGGGTCAGACCGTGCGGGCGAGCGACTGCACCTCGTGCCACATCATCCTTTCCCAGGGCAAGGGGGCCGATCTCGCGACTCTCAGTTCCAGCGGCCTTGAATTCAAACACCCGGCGGGTGATTACGACGCCGAGCTTCGGTGCGCCGACTGCCACAACGGCGGCATTCAGGGCAAGTAACCTTTCTTCCTTGGTTATCCCCGGTTCATAGTGCCGGCGCGGACCTTCGCAGGTTCGCGCCGGTTTTCTTTGCAGCGTTTACATTGCCAACGGGACTGGAATTGCGCAATCCACGCCCACACCCGGGCAAGGGCCGCGTAGTCGGTTGCCCTCGACACGCGCATCATGGGCCCGGCGACTGACGCTCCCTGTTGCGCGGCCGTCCGGTGTGCCTTCTACCCCGACCAATTCCCCCGCTTCCCCGGCTGGCGATGCTTCGCGAGCGCCGTCTGAAACAGCGTCGGGTTGGGAGGACAAACTGCGGCAACTCGAAGCGAGACTCGCGCGCTTGGAACGTCACACGGGTATTCCGCCGCTGGGGGAAACCGAGCTTGAGTCAGCTGCGGTCGAACAGGCGGTGGCGGTTCCGGCGGGTCCGGGACTGGAGTCGGAGATCGGCGAGTTCTGGCTGTCACGCGTCGGGGTCGTCGCGCTGATGGTGGGTCTTGCCTTTCTCGTCATCTATCCGTTCGCGACGCTGCCGGCCTTTGTGCCCAGTTTGATCGGTTATTTGGCGGTGGGAGGATTGTTTTTCCTGGAACGACTCTGGAAGAAATCCATGCCGGAGATGTCGCGGATCGTGTTTAGCGGCGCCCTGTTTCTTCTCTATTTCGCCACGCTGCGGTTGAACTTTTTCTCGATGAACCCCGCAGTGCCGAACCGGATGGTCGTGCTCAGCCTGGTGGGTTTGGTGCTCGCGGTGCAGGTCGGGGTGGCGGTCCGGCGCCGCAGCGAATCGATCGCGATCATGGCAACCCTGCTCATGATCGCGACGGGCGTCATCAGCAATCGGCCCCTCCTTGGCTTTGCGATGCTGGTTGCCGCTGCGGGTATCGCCGTGGCGCTCTACGCGAGGCTGCATTGGTGGAAGTTGGCCCTCGTGACGATGGGGTTGGTTTATGCCACCCATCTCCAGTGGCTGCTGGGCAATCCGCTGGGCGGAAATCCGGTGCGCGGCCTGACCGAGTCGCACGGGAATATCGTATTTCTTGGCGTGGTCGGCGCGCTGTTTGTTGCCGCTGGACTGTTGCGGCCGCAGGGGGACGAGCCCGCGTTTTTGCGAATCGTGCGGGCCTTCGGAAATGCCAAGGGCATCATGCTGCTCGGGTTGCTCAACGTGCGCATGTTCCACCTCGGCCAGCCGCCGTGGGTGCAAGTGGCGATGGCGGTGGGTTTCCTCGTCGCGGCGACCGCCTACTGGCAGCACCACCGCGGGCGCTATGGCACGGCCGTCTATGCGTGCTTTGGTTACATGGCGCTCAGCGCCGGCATCATCGCGTGGTTCCCGTCACCGGCGGTTTACAGCTGGCTCGCCTGGCAGAGTCTGCTCGTGGCGGCGACGGCGGTGTTATTCTGCTCCAAGATCATCATCGTCACGAATCTGTTTATTTTCGGCGGCATTTACTTTGCCTATCTGATTATGGCACCGGCCTCTGGGGGAGTGAACCTCAGCTTCGCCCTCGTCGCGCTGTTGATCGCCCGCATTTTGAATTGGCAGAAAGAGCGACTCGATGTGCGCACCGAGATGATGCGCAACACCTACCTCGCGGCCGCGACGGTGATCATTCCCTACGGCCTCTACCACACCGTGCCCAAGGCATTCGTCAGCATGTCGTGGTTGCTGGCGGCGGCGGGTTACTTTGCCGCGAGCCTTTTCTTGAAGAACAAGAAATACCGCTGGATGGGCTTCACGACGATCTTCGCCACGATCGGTTATGTCTTTGTCGTCGATCTCTCGCAACTGGAGCCCGCCTACCGCATCGTCTCGTTCCTGATTCTCGGCGTGGTCCTGATCGTCTTTTCGCTGTTCTACGCCCGGCAACGCAAGCGCGACGAAGAAAACCGGTGAAGGCCGTGCCGGGCGGGTCGTCTCCCGATTCCGCAAGACACCGCACCACGAAGGACGCGGAGAGCACAGAGGTGATTCCGCCAGAGGGATCGGGGAACCGCTCCATCTGGCAGGTGAAATTCCATTGGCTCGATTTGCTCCGTCAAATTTCCGGCTCCGTGCCCTGTGTGTCTTGTGGTTCAAATCCAACAGTGGGCATAATTGGTATTATAAACCTGCGAGGGCGCCTCGCCGGAGGACTTGGCGGACTCCACCCGTGTGGTGCGTTCGCCTATTTGTAACCTATTAGGTTACAAATAGGCGCGGGAGGCAAAGCCTCTTTACGTGGTGCAAAAAAAGAACCCGCCGGTGAGGGCGGGTTCCGGGTAAGTGATCTATGGCGGATCGTTTACTCGACGATGATCACGCCTTCCATATACGGATGCGGCGTGCAGTAATAGGAGTATTTGCCCTTCTTGGTCAGCACCTTGCTGTAGCGCTCGGCGTGGGCGAGCATCGGGGAAGAGAAGTGCTCGGGGCCGTCGCTGGTGACGACGTCGTGCACACCGGAGAACTCGCCCTTGAAGAAAGCGAACACATCTTCGTTCACCCATTCGATTTCGGTGCCGGGAGGGACAACGGCGACCTTCGGGTAGTAGGAGTTGCCGATGATCTCCACGCGGAGCTTCTTCTGGCCAGGAGGCAGAATGAAGGGATTCGAGAAATCCTCGGTGCCCGGGCGGAAGGGCGAGATCGTGCGGATCGACTTCTCGCGAATCGCGTCCATTTCAGCCTCGGAGAGAACCGGGCCGCTGCCCATGACGGGCGGGGTGCGGGGAGCGTCTTTTTCGGCTTGGAGAATACCGATG
>CAMTVF010000095.1:0-23392 GCA_947085115.1 uncultured Opitutaceae bacterium
ACCCCATCGTAATCCTCGAGCGTCTCCCGTTGGCCGCCTGTTGGTGTTGCACTTCCTCACCCACAGGCTCTGACGATGCCCCGGGACGGAAAATTTTCCAGTCAGCTCTCATTGCGGAGAACCACATACCTTCACGGATGAACCCGGATACAAACCAAGGCGTTTTTACAGGAGGAAACGGAGGATGGATACCCACAGTGACTTTCTCTGTTATCTCTGTGGCCTCCTGTGAAGTCTTCAGGATCTAGCGGGCATGTTTGCGTTCGTGGTCGAGCAGGCGTTGTTTCCGCCAAATGCCCCCGGCGTAGCCCGAAAGGGAACCATCCGCGCTGATCACCCGGTGACAGGGAATGACAATCGCGATCATGTTGGTGCCGTTGGCACGACCGATGGCTCGGGCGGCCTTGGGCACACCGACCCGTCTTGCCATTTCGAGGTAGCTGCGCGTGCGACCGGGCGGAATGCGACGCAACTCGGCCCACACCTTCTGCTGAAATTCCGAACCAACTGGCGCAAGTGGCAGGGAAAACTTGAACGATGGATCGACAAAATAGGCGTCGAGTTGCTCCGCGGTGGCGTCGAGCGTGGCGTTGTTGCCCGGCACCACGGCGCACTTGAGGCGACGTCGGAGCACGCCGATTTCGCGCTCGAGGCCGCGGCGATCTACAAACTCCAGCAACCGCACCCCCTTGTCGTCGGCGAGCGCGAGCATGGTGCCGAGCGGTGTTTCCAAGCGTCTGCCGAATAGACAGGCGCTGTTTTTCGCCCCCCGCGGCGGCTGGCCAAAAATTCGGGCAAAGGCCTCGCGAAATCCGCTGGTCGACTCATAACCGCGATCCAGTTGCACCTCGATCACCGGCTTGCCCGCCTTGACGTCGCGCAACGCCAGCCCCATGCGCCGCGCCCGCTGGTAGGCGTGGAAGGTCATGCCGTGATACGCCTGGAATCGCCGCCGGGCGGTCGACGGGGCCACGCCCATCGCCACAAGGTCCTTGTCGGTCACCCGGCCGTCCGCAGCGGCTTCCACCGCGCGGCGCAGTTGCTCAACGAGCGGGGGCACGGGCTTGGTGGTATCCATCGGGTGACACAACCGGCACGGTCGGTAGCCGCCGTGCAAGGCCTCGGATACATTCGGAAAGAATTCCACGTTTTCCCGCTTCGGTTTTTTCGCGCGGCAGGTGGGACGACAAAAAATCCCGGTCGTCTTCACGCCCGTGAAGAAAACGCCCTCGTAGGCCGCGTCCCGGCGCTCGAGCGCGCGATACATCGTGCGAAAACCGGGGAGACGTTGAGCGGGGATGGCCATGATAGGAAAATCTTCGGGTTGAATCATCCTGACAGTCTAGCGCATCCGGCCGCAAGAACTCCGCCGATAAACAGGCGGGGTATTTCCGAGCCCCGGATTGACGGAACGCGCGACGACGGGTTGGATTCACCGCCAGGCTTCCTTCGACAATCCTCTCCCCATGAAAAAGCGCATCGCCCGCACCAAAGACTGGAAAAAGGCCGTCGTCCGGTTCCCCACGTCGGTTCGCGCCGACATCGATCAGCTCTGGGACGGCCAAGGGCGCCTCCCGGCCAACGTCGTCGCCCGCCTGCTGCGCCTTCTCAAGATCGACCAGGGCGCGCTCATGATGCAACTGCTGCCGGTGGCGCAGCAGTATGCGGTTGTGCCGGTCTCCCACTACCAAGTGGGCACCGTCGCCGCCGGACTGCCGGCGAAGGGTGCGGGGTGCTCGGCGCTCTACCTCGGGGCGAATTTTGAATTTCGCAATGTCGCGCTGAGTTTCAGCGTCCACGCCGAGCAGGTCGCCACGAACAACGCGTGGTTGAACGGAGAAACGGGTTTGCAGTCGCTTGCGATCAGCGCCGCACCCTGTGGCTATTGCCGTCAGTTTCTCAATGAGTTGGTCAATGGAAAGGATCTCCCCCTGTTGTTGCCGGCGGTTCCCAACGATCTCTCCACCTACACCGCTTCGCCCTTGAGCAAGTATTTGCCCGAGGCCTTCGGCCCCATGGCGCTCGGCGTGAAGGGCGGTTGGATGGATCCCGAGTTGTGCAAGCACGCGCTCGCGTTGGATGGAAAATCGGCGGGCGATCCCGTGATTGCTGCGGCGCTGGCGGCAGCTTCGGGCAGCTACGCGCCCTATCTGACCGACACGGCCCACCAATACTGCGGGGTCGCGATTCAATTGGTCGATGGTTCGATCTTCCCGGGACGCTACGCCGCGAACGCCGCCTACAATCCGAGTCTTTCACCGCTCGAGTCGGCGTTCGCGTTCATGAACATGAATCAACCGCTGAACGCCACCCGTGAAGTGAGCCGGTGCGTGCTCGTGGAAGTGCCGACGCTCGCGAGTCAATTGAGCGCCACCCAAGCCGTGCTCTCGGCCTATGCGCCAAAGGTGGGGCTCGAATACTACACCGCGAGAACCCCCGTGCCCGCAAAGCGTCAACGGCGCGCTTAGGTTTCGAAGTAGCTGCGCGGATCGACCACTTCCTTCACGCGCCGCCCGGCCCGGTTGCGCTCGAAATAGATTTCGGGCTGGATCGCGTCTTCATCCACGACGTCCTCGTCCGCTTCGTCGTCGTCATCCGTTCCGATCTCGATGCCCTGGTATTCGTCGACCTCTTCGAAATACTGGGTCACGCGACGAGGCTGCGGCTCGAGCACCACGGCCGGGTTCGATATCCCGCCCTTCCCCACCTGAATGAAGTGGCACGGATAGAACAGCTCCTCGTAGCGGCGGATGAAGCCGCTGAGCCACTTGTTCTCCACTCCGGTGCGGTTGGTGAGAAACACCACGTCCGAGAAATGGATGCAGGCGTCAAACCAGGGCAGCAGTGTCGCGTGCTTTTCGGCGAACTGACAATTGACCGCACAGAGGATCCGCGCGAGCCCGGCCCCGCGTTGCTCCATCCACGGTTTGAGCGATTCGATCTGCGTAAGGGTGTCTTCGCGCGAATCGGCGAAGAGAAATACGTTGGTGCCTTGCGGCACGGCGCATTCCGGCAGGATCTCGGGGTCGGTGCGCTCCCAGCGGCGAACCTCGGTGAGCGGACGCGCGGCCAGTTTTTCTTCCGCCACATGGGCGGTTTCGGTGCTCGAGATGAGCACCAGCGCCGACTCGGCTGGGGCGAGACCGTTCTCGATCAGATCCAACACCAGCGCGCGACGGCCCGATCCGGGTGTGCCGATGATGAAATAGACCGGAGCGGCGCTTGAATTCATTGGGCAAACAGGAACCCCACACTGCCCGTCGGACAAGTCAGAACTTGAACGTGTGGTTTTGAGCCGAGTGGCGCATCCAATGATCGACGAGCACCAACGCGGTCATCGCCTCGACGATTACGACCGCCCGCGGGACCACGCACGGATCGTGGCGCCCGCGCGCCTGCAGCTCGCTCGCTTCACCCTGCACGTTCACCGTCTGTTGTTTCTGCAAAATCGTAGCGGTCGGCTTGAAGGCGACGCGAAAGACAAGCTCTTCGCCGTTGCTGATGCCGCCCTGCACCCCGCCGGACTTGTTCGTAGCCGTGCGCACGGCACCCCCTCTCATGACGAAGGCGTCGTTGTGCTGCGAACCCTTGAGCATCGTGCCGGTGAAACCGCTGCCAATCTCGAAACCCTTGGTCGCCGGGAGGGAAAGCATCGCCTTGGCGAGGTCGGCCTCGAGCCGGTCGAACACCGGTTCGCCCAAGCCAGCGGGCACGCCGCGCACACGACATTCGATCACGCCACCGACCGAATCACCGGCAGCCCGCGCTTCCTTGATCATTGCGATCATTTTCTCGGCGGTCGGAAGGTGAGGACACCGCACTGCGGTCGCCTCGACCTCCGCCAACGTTGGAAAATGGTCCAGCGATGGTGCCGCGATGCGGTGGACATGGGTTACGTAGGCTCGAATCTCCACCCCGCCGGCCAGTGAAAGGATTTTCCGGGCGACGGCACCAGCGGCCACTCGCCCAATCGTCTCGCGCGCCGAGGAGCGACCGCCCCCGCGATGGTCACGCACACCGTATTTCGCCTGATAAGTGAAATCGGCATGCGACGGCCGGTAGTTTTCCTTCATCTCCGTGTAAGCCTCGGGCCGCGCGTCGGCGTTGCGCACGAGCAGCGCCAGCGGCTGGCCCGTGGTGCACCCTTCAAAAACACCCGACAGCACCTCGACGCGGTCGGCTTCCTGGCGCGGCGTCGTGATGTCGCTTTGTCCCGGGCGACGGCGGTCGAGCTCGGCCTGAATGTCGGTTTCGGCGATCGGCAGGCGCGGAGGGCACCCGTCGATCACAACGCCCACGGATGGCCCGTGGCTCTCGCCCCAGGTGGAGATTTGGAATAGCTTTCCAAAAGAGTTCGGCACGCGGGCAGAGTTAGTCGAAGCCCGCTTGCAAGCAAGCCCTGGCTCCGCATCCTTCGCGTCATGAAGTTCTTTGTGCTCAGTGGAAGTCACCGCGCCGAGGCGCAATCTCTCAAGGTCGCCAACTATCTTAAGGCGGCCCTGCCCCAGGAAGTAAGCGGCGCGGAGGTTTTCCTCTATAGCCTGAGCGGAAACCCTCTGCCCCTCTGGGACGAAGCCCATGGCGGAGCACCAGCCGGCGTCTGGGCCCCCATTTCGCGCGAGTTGAAGGCCGCCGACGCCTTGATCGTGATCAGCCCGGAATGGAGCGGCATGGCGACGCCCGGCGTAAAGAATTTCCTGCTTTGTTGCTCCCCCGACGAGGTCGCGCACAAACCCGGTCTGATCGTCACGGTTTCGGCCGGTCGCGGAGGAGCCTATCCCGTAGCCGAGCTGCGGATGAACGGAACCAAGAACAACCGCCTGCTGTGGCTGCCCGAACACGCGATCGTCCAATACGTCGGCGACAACCTCAACGCGGCCGACGGCGTGGCCGACTTGACCAAGGAGGACGCGCTCATCCGCGCGCGTCTGCGTTACGATTTGCGACTCCTCGGTGCCTACGCGACCGCGCTCGCCACCGTGCGCGCGAGCGGCGTGATCGACCACCGCACGTTTCGCAACGGCATGTGACGCCGCGCGGCGGCACGGCTCACGGCTTCGCGTTCGCCACCGCCAACGCCGGAGCGACAAGCGCCATCTCGCGCGCCACGGTCTGACACAGTCCGACAAACGTTTCTTCGCCGAGCGGCAGCCGGCGCTCACGCAAATGAGCCACACACCAGCGGCGCGCGAGTTTCTTCGGGCCGAGCGGCAGCGCGACCAGTGCGCCACTCTCGAGTTCCTGTTGCGCCACCCACGGCGCGAGCACGCCGACGCCGAGCCCGATTTTCACGAACTCTTTGATCGCTTCCATGCTGCCGAGCTCAATCGACGCGCCGGGCGGATTGCCGGACTCGCGCAGATAGTCGATCACCAGTCGAAACGTGTAGCTCGACTTGTTGTAGAGCACGAGCGTTTCGCCCGCCAAGCCGCCGGGCGGCACGCCTCCTGCGCGCGCCCACGGATGCATCGGCGCGACCAGCAATTGCAACTCGTCGGAAAACAGCGGCACGAAGGCGAGGTCGCGTTCGTTTTCCGGTTCGAGCATCAGCGCCAGATCGACGGTGTTGGAGCGCAACAAATCGAGTTGCGCACGGTAATCGCCGGGTTCGATCGAGAGCACGCAGTGCGGAAAACTTTGGCGAAACTCCCGCAGCACGGTCGGCAAGATGTATTGGCAGGCCGTCGTGCTCGCGCCGACGCGCAATCGCCCGTGACCCCAGCGTGACATCGCATCGAGTCCGGCGCGCGCGTTTTCCATTTCCTGCAAAATCGCCGTCACGTGCCGCAGGAATTGTTCGCCAGCTGACGTCAAAGCCATGGCGCGACCGCGGCGATCGACGAGTTGGAAGCCCACGTCCTCCTCCAGCGCGCGGATCGCGTGCGAAATCGCGCTCTGCGTCAGATGCAGGTCCTTCGCGGCGAGCGTGAAGCTGCGCCGACGGGCGACGGCGGCGAAGGCTTGGAGCTGGCGACTGTCGAGGAGGTTACTCACGGATGAATGGCGCTCATGGCTGGGATGAAATCAATGCGTAGCAAATCGCGGGCCAGTCCCGCCGGATGGCACAAGGTCGGCTTGGTGATGACGCATGTCCCTTGCCACACCCATGATGATGCGCCGCCGTTCGCCTCGGTCGCTGCGGGTGGGTTTTGTCGCGTTAAATGACGCCGCGCCACTCGTGGCGGCGCAGGAATTGGATTTGTTCAACCGCCACGGCGTCTCCGTCGCACTCCAGCGCGAAGTCGGCTGGGCGACCGTGCGCGACAAAGTGATCTATGGCGAACTCGAGGCCGCGCAGGCGCCCGCGCCGATGTTGTGGGCCGCGCAACTGGGTCTCGGCGGACCGGCCTGCCCCGTGCTCACCGCGCTCGTGCTCAGTTTGCACGGCAACGCGCTGACGCTCTCGACCCGCCTGCTCCGCGACGGCGTGGAAGATGCCGCGAGTTTTCGCGCCGAGGCGTTGCGCCGCTGCGGCGAAGACCGGCTCACGCTCGCGGTCGTTTTTCCGTATTCGTCGCATCACTTGTTGCTCCGCCAATGGTTGGTGCGTGCGGGACTCAATCCTGGGCGCGATGTGCGCATCGTGGTCGTGCCGCCCGCGCAGATGTTTCGCAATCTCGCGGCCGGCACCCTCGACGGCTACTGGGCAGGCGAGCCGTGGGGCACGGTCGCCATCCATCACGGCGAAGGCTGGTGCCCGGCATGGAGCGCGCAACTTGCGCCCGCGCACCTCGAGAAAATTCTGCTCGTGCGCGCCGACTTCGCGCGCGAACGCGCAGACGAACACCTCGCGCTCGTCGCCGCGCTGCACGCCGCTTGTGGGTGGTGCGACGAACCGGCGAACCGGGCGCAACTCGCGCAGTGGCTCGCCCGCCCGCGCTACCTCGACCTGCCAATTGATCTGCTGCGGCCCGCACTCACGGGGCAATTCCAGACCGGCGCCGGTGCGGTGCGCACGATTCCCGATTTTCACATCTTTGCGCGCGGCGGCGCCAACACTCCGCACGTTGCCGCGGCGGCCGCGCTCCAAGCCGAACTCATCACCGCCGGACTCGTCGATCGCGAAGCCGCATCACCAGACCTGCCCGCCAAACTCTTTCGTCCAGACCTTCTTCATGACGCACTCCACCGCACACCCGCTCCCTCTCACGCGCCCGCGTCGCCGCGCGGCGACACCGCTGCGTTGCGGACCTGCCCAGCCTAAGCTCGCGGTCATGCCACGCCGGTTCCTCAGTCTCATTCTCGGTGGATTGCTGACGCTTTCCGCGCGCGCGCTCGACGTGGAGAGGCCTGACTTGAAGTTCGGTTTCATCAAACTTACCGACTGCGCTCCGCTCGTCATCGCCAAGGAAAAAGGCTTCTTCGAAGACGAGGGGCTCTACGTCTCGCTGGAAGCGCAGGCGAATTGGAAAATTCTCCTCGATCGCGTCGTCACTGGCGAAATCGATGGCGCACACATGCTCGCCGGGCAACCGCTCGCCGCCACGATCGGCTTCGGCACGAAGGCGCAGATCGTCACGGCATTCTCGATGGGCCTCAATGGCAACGCCATCACCGTGTCGCGCTCCGTGTGGGAGGAGATGCTCGAAGCGTCGCCCGAACTCGCCGGTCCCGAAGTGCCGCGTCCGGTCGCCGCAAGCGCACTCCTGCCCGTCGTGCAACAATACAAGGCGCGCGGCACGCCGCTCAAACTCGGCACCGTTTTCCCTGTCTCCACGCACAACTACGAATTGCGCTACTGGCTCGCCGCTGGCGGCATTCATCCTGGCTACTACACGCCCAACGACACCACCGGCACCTCGGCGGGCGACGTGCTCATCTCCGTCACGCCGCCGCCGCAAATGCCCGCGACGCTCGCGCAGGGCACGATTCAAGGTTACTGCGTCGGCGAGCCGTGGAATCAGCAAGCCGTCATCCGCGGCATCGGCGTGTCCGTGGTGACGGATTACGAGATTTGGAAAAACAATCCGGAGAAAGTCTTCGGCGTCTCCGAGGCGTGGGCCGAGGCAAATCCGCGCACACACCTCGCCGTGGTGAAAGCGCTCCTGCGTGCCGCGCAATGGCTCGACGCCTCCCCCGCCAATCGCGCGGAAGCGTGCCGCATTTTGGCGCGCTCCGAATACGTCGGCGCCGACGTCGCCATCATTGCCAACAGCATGACCGGCATCTGGCAGTATTTCCCCGGCGACACGCGCCCGTTGCCAGACTTCAACGTCTTCTTCCGCTACCACGCGACCTACCCGTTCTACAGCGACGCCGTCTGGTATCTCACGCAAATGCGCCGCTGGGGTCAGATCAACGAACCTCAAACCGACGCGTGGTATCACGAAGTCGCCCGCTCCGTTTATCGACCGGACATCTACCGCGCCGCGGCCGCCGCGCTCATCGCCGAAGGCCGCCTCTCGCCGAGCGACGTTCCCGACACCGACGGCTTTCGCGCGCCGACCGACGAGTTCATCGACCATAAACTCTACGACGGCCGCCAGCCCAACGCCTACCTCCGCCAGTTCACCATCGGTCATCGCGACTAAATTTCCGCCCCATGTCTTCGACCTCCACCAGTTCCGCAACTGCTGCTGCTCCCGCGCTCCCGCGCCCGAATCGCTTCGGGCCCGCCGTGCGGCGTTTTCTCGTGAGCGCCAGTGTTCCCGCCATCGCCGTCGTCGTGTTTCTCGCCGTGTGGTCCTTCGCGGCGACGAAGATCAAAGTCTCCTACGGCTCCTTACCCGGCCCGCGCGCCGTCGCCGCTGAAGTGGGAAATCTCTGGCAGGACCACCGCGAGGAGCGCGCGCGCGAAACCGCCTTCTATGAACGCCAAGCCGAACGCAAGGCGGCGGCTCTCGCAAAAAACCCGGGCGCAACATGGACCGAGCGACGCTATGCGGGCCGGCCGACGTTTTTCGATCAGATCGTCACGAGTCTGAAAACCGTCTTCACCGGCTTCGTCATCGCGTCGCTGATCGCCGTGCCGCTCGGCATCATTTGCGGACTGAGTCGCCCGCTGAATCTCGCGCTGAGTCCGTTCATTCAAATCTTCAAGCCCGTCTCCCCGCTCGCGTGGCTGCCGATTGTGATGATTCTGGTCAGCGCGCTCTACAATCCGCCCGAGCCGCTCTTCGAAAAGGCCTTTCTCAGTTCCGCCATCGTCGTCGCGCTCTGTTCGCTTTGGCCGACGCTGATCAACACCGCGCACGGCGTCGCGACGATCGATCCCGATTACCTCAACGTCGCGCGCGTGCTGAAACTCGGCTGGATCGATCGCGTTTTCAAAATCGTCCTTCCGGCCGCGTTGCCGCTCATCTTCACCGGCCTTCGTCTGTCGCTCGGCGTCGGCTGGATGGTGCTCATCGCCGCCGAGATGCTCGCGCAAAATCCCGGACTCGGCAAATTCGTGTGGGACATGTTCCAGAATGGCAGCTCCCAAACTTTGGCACAGATCATGGTCGCCGTGTTCACGATTGGTTTCATCGGGTTCATCCTCGATCAGTTGATGTCCACGCTCCAACGCGCGGCCACCTTCGGTGCCGCCCGACGCTAACGCGGTGCGTCCGCTCGCGCACCGCGTCGGCGGCCATGAATTATATTCATCGCGCGATTAAAATTGTTCGCTAAGCGCGCAGCGTCCGTCGCGCGGAGTGGCATCGCGCTTGCTCAGTCACCGTGAAGTTACCGCGCCAACGCGCCCAACCATCCGACAATCAATCTCTTTCCCATGCGCCCACTGCCTCCCCGCCCCATCTCCTCGGTCGAGCCTTCGCACGACACTTACCTGCAAGTCAGGGGTGTCGCGAAAGGTTTTCGCTCCGCTGACGGCAGCCGCACCGAAGTCTTGTCGAACATCAATCTGACCGTGGCCCGCGGCGAGTTCGTCGCCATCGTCGGCTACTCGGGCTCGGGCAAGACGACGTTGATCAATCTGCTCGCCGGCCTGACCCGGGCGGACGCCGGCACCATTCACTTCGCCGGCAAACTGGTTGCCGAGCCCGATTCCCACCGGAGCGTCGTGTTTCAGAATTACTCGCTGCTGCCGTGGCTCAGCGTGCGTCAGAACATCGCGCTCGCGGCGGACCAGAACTTCCCGCAATGGACGTCGGACGAGCGGCGCGCGCACGTCGAAGAACACATTGCGATGGTCAATCTTCGTCACGCCGCCGAACGCGTGCCGCAGCAACTCTCGGGTGGCATGCGCCAGCGCGTCGCGCTCGCCCGCGGACTCTCCACCAACCCGCGCTTGCTCCTGCTCGACGAACCGCTCGGTGCGCTCGACGCCCTCACGCGCGGCACGCTCCAGCGGGAAATCGCCCGCATCTTGGAAGGCGACCGCAAGACCGTCGTGCTCATCACCAACGACGTCGACGAAGCGTTGTTGCTCGCCGACCGCGTCATTCCGCTCACCACCGCGCCCGCGGCGACGCTCGATGCGCCTTTCGCCGTTCCGCTCGAACGACCGCGCGATCGCAAGGCGTTGAATCGCGATCCCGTTTTCAAAGACCTGCGCGCGCGCATTCTCAAGCGGCTGCTCACGATCGGCGAGGCCCGCTGCGGTCGCCACGACGATGCCAACGCGCTGCCTCCGCTGCTGCGTCCCGCCGATCTTAGCAACGGTCGTCCATTCTTCCACTGGCACGCGCGCCGCGCCACCGAAGCCGCCGCAGCCTGCGCCTGAGGACACCGATGGACTTGCCTCCATTGCAAATTCAGGGCCTGCAAAAGGCCTACGGTCCCACTGTCATCGTCGAGGATTTCACGTTCGACTTCGCGCCGGGCGAGCTCGTGGCCTTGATCGGACATTCCGGCTGCGGAAAATCCACGGTGCTCTCCGTGATCGCCGGGCTGACCGCGCCGACGGCTGGCACGACTCTGCTAGACGGCAAACCGATCACCGAACCAGGTCCGGATCGCGGCATCGTGTTTCAGTCACCGTGTTTGCTGCCGTGGTTCACTGTGCTCGATAACGTCATGCTGGGCATCAACCAGGTGTTCTACGCCTATCCGCACCGCGAACGCCGCGCGCTCGCCGAGCACTACTTGCAACTCGTCGGGCTGGCTGATTCGCGTCACCGACGTCCCGCCGAGATTTCGCAAGGCATGCGTCAACGTGTCGGACTCGCGCGCGCCTTCGCGCTGTCGCCGAGGATGCTCTTGCTCGACGAGCCGTTTGGCATGCTCGACTCGCTGACGCGCGCCGAGTTGCAGGACGTGCTGCTCGAACTCTGGCAACGTCTCAAAATCACCGCGCTCATCATCACGCACGATGTCGATGAGGCGCTCTTCCTCGCCGACCGCGTCGTGTGCATGTCCGACGGCCCACGCGCCACGATTGGCGAGGTGCTCACCGTGCCCTTTGGCCGCCCTCGGAACCGCGTGCAATTACTGGAGGATCCTCGCTACTACCAATGCCACGAGCAGCTCATCAGTTTCCTCGAAGAACGCAGCCACCTGCGTCCCTCGACTCCTGCGGCGGCGCTCAACACGGTCAGCGCATGAGCAGCATTCATGTTGGCATGAAATCATTGCGCCCAGCATGAACGCAGCCGGGGGCTGCATGGCACGGACCGCGCTAAATTCCACTCATGTCCCACGCTTCGCCCAGTCCCGATGCCGGATTTTCCCCGGTGCAGAAGGAATACCTCCAAGGATTCCTCGCGGGCGCGATTGCGGCGGACTCCTTCGCCGGACTCACGGTCGCCGGGCAACTCACTGGCGATCCCGCGCAGGCGGTCACGGGCAACCTCGCCGCACCGGCCGACGAGACGGTCTTCGGCACGCCCATCGACGAATTGTCCAAGCCTGAGCGCTGGAAGCTCGAAGAATCACCGCTCGATATCTGGGAAAAACTTTGCGCGCACGCCGCTGACGACCGCTTTCCGGACGAAGCCGACACATTTCGCTTCAAATACCACGGCCTCTTCTACGTCGCGCCCGCGCAGGACAGTTTCATGCTCCGCTTGCGCTTGCCTGCGGGCATCATCACCGTGCCGCAACTGCGCGGCGTCGCCGACCTCGCCGACGATCTCGGCAACGGCCACACGCACGTCACTACGCGCGCCAACTTGCAACTGCGCGAATTCCGCCCGCGTGCTCTCATCGACGTGCTCACGCGCGTGCAGGAACTCGGCCTGACTTCGCGCGGCTCCGGCGCCGACAACATCCGCAACATCACCGCAACGCCCACGAGCGGTCTCGACCCCGAGGAGTTGATCGACGTCGTGCCGTTCGCCAAGGCGCTGCACCACTACATCCTCAATCACCGCGATCTCTACGGCTTGCCCCGCAAGTTCAACGTCGCCTTCGACAGCGGCGGCCGCATTTCGGCGGCGGTCGATACGAACGACATCGGTTTATTCGCCGTGCGCGTGTCGGACAACTCACTCGCCTCGCTCGCGCAACCGCCAACGCCAGCGCCAACTCCGGGCGTCTATTTCCGCGTCTTTCTCGGCGGCATCACCGGGCATCTCGATTTCGCTCGCGACACGGGTCTGTTGCTGAAACCTGCGGAAACTGTGCCCCTCGCCGCCGCGATGATTCGCGTCTTTCGCGAGCACGGTGACCGCACGAACCGCAAAAAAGCCCGCCTCAAGTATCTGCTCGAACGCTGGGGCGTGGAACGCTTTCTCGACGAAACGCAGAAGAAACTCGCGTTTCCCTTGCGACGGTTGCCGCTCGCCGCTTGCGAACCGCGCCGCCCGGTGGGCAAACACGGCTGGCTCGGCGCTCATCGCCAGGCGCAACCGGGGCGCAGCTACCTCGGCATCGGCGCACCCGTCGGCCGCCTCACCTCCGCGCAAATGCGCGGCCTCGCCGCGCTCGCCGAACGCCACGGTCGCGGTGAACTCCGCCTCACCGTTTGGCAAAGCGTCTTGTTGCCGCATCTCGCCGACGCGGCGGTGCCGGAAGTGACGGAGGCTGCGCGCGAACTCGGTCTTTACACCGAAGCCGGTTGTGCTGCGGGCGGGATTGTCGCGTGCACGGGCAACCGCGGTTGCAAATACGCCGCCGCCGACACCAAGGGGCACGCCACCGCGCTCTTCTCTTCCCTCCGCAACCAAACCCTCGTCGATACTCCAGTGAACATTCACTTCACCGGCTGCCCACACTCGTGCGCCCAACACTACTGCGGTGACCTCGGTTTCCTCGGCGCGAAACTCCCCGATGGTTCCGAAGGCTACCACGTCGTTCTCGGTGGCGGCATGGACCACGAACAAGGCATCGCCCGCGAAGTCCTGCGCAACGTGCCCGCGACCGCCATCGACGAACTCGTTCGCCGCATCCTCTCCTGTTACACTACCCGCCGCATCGGCGCGGAATCATTCACCGCGTGGACCCGGCGGCACTCGATCGACGAATTGCGCCAACTGCTCGCCACATGAATCCCGCCATCCCCTTCATCCCCGACACCGCGCCGTTTTCACCGGAACAACGCGCGTGGCTCAACGGCTTCTTCGCCGGACTCTTTCCGCGCACAGGCTGGGCCTCCAGCGCGTCGCAAGCTGTCGCGCCAGCCACTCCCGCGACCACGGTCACCATTCTCTTCGCGTCGCAAACCGGCACTGCCGAGGCGCTCGCGAAACAAGCAAGCAAGACCGCAACCAAGCGCGGTTTCGCTCCCAAGGTGCTCGATCTTGCGAGTTGCAACTTGGAGCAACTCGCCGCGCTCCCGCACGCCCTGCTCATCGCCAGCACCTATGGTGACGGCGGGCCGCCCGACGGCGCCAAGGCGCTCCACACCGCTCTCGCCGCCGCACCCGCCGGTGCCGCCCTCGCCAACGTGCGCTTCGCGGTTTGTTCGCTCGGCGACACCAACTACGCCAAATTCTGTCAGTGCGGCAAAGACTTCGACGCCTACTTCGAAAAACTCGGCGCCACGCGCGTCGCCGCGCGCGTGGATTGCGATGTCGATTACGAGGACTCGTTCAACGCTTGGCTCGACGGTGCGCTGCAGGCGCTTAGTGCCGACGCGCCAAACTCGAACGCCGCGTCACCGGTCGCGACCGCGACTTCAACGAGCGAAACCGAAGCCCCGCGTCACTCGCGCAAGAATCCCTTCGCCGCGACCGTGCTCGAAGTGCGCAAGCTCAACGCCGAAGGCTCCGCGAAGGACGTGCATCACGTCGAATTCTCTCTCGATGGCTCCGGCCTCGTTTATGAGGCCGGTGATGCGCTTGGCGTCTTCGCGCACAATTGCCCGTCACTTGTCGCCGACGTGCTCGCTGCGCTCGGCGCCGATGGCGAAGAGGCCGTGCCTGCACCGACCGGCGAAGCGATGGCTCTGCGCCGCGCGCTCACCGAATGCTACGACCTTGGCCGACCTTCGGTCGAACTGATCGCGCTCCTGCAATCTCCCGACGCCGCGCCACCGGACTCGTCGTTGCATGTGCTGGATTTGTTGCTCATCTCAGCGTGTCGCCCGCGCCCGGCTGACTTCGTCGCCGCACTCAAGAAGATCGCGCCCCGCCTCTATTCGATCAGCTCGTCGCCGCACGCACACGCTGGACAAGTGCACCTCACCGTCGGCGCTGTGCGTTACGACGCGCACGGCAGGACGCGCAAGGGACTCTGCTCGACGTTTCTCGCCGAACGCGCCCTCGCGCGCGGTCAGGCGAACGTCTTCGTTCACACCAACGCCAAATTCCGTCCGCCCGCTGACCCGACGACGACAATGATCATGGTCGGACCCGGCACCGGCATCGCACCGTTCCGCGCTTTTCTGCATCACCGCCGCGCCACGGGGGCCACCGGACGCAATTGGCTGTTTTTCGGCGACCAACGCGCCGCCACAGATTTTCTCTATCGCGACGAGTTGCAGACGTTGCAGACCGACGGCGTGCTCACGCGGCTCGACCTCGCGTGGTCCCGCGACCAGTCGGAAAAGGTTTACGTGCAGCAACGGATGCGTGAGCAGGCCACGGAACTTTTCGCGTGGCTGGAAGCGGGCGCGCATTTCTATGTGTGCGGCGACGCCTCCCGCATGGCGCGCGACGTTCATGCCGCACTGCTCGACGTCGTGACGACCGCGGGCGACAGATCGCCCGAAGAAGCGGCGAGCTACGTCCAACAGTTGCAACAGGCGAAGCGCTACCAACGCGACGTCTATTGAGGAGCACCCTTGGTCGCCGCCGAACGCACGTTGATTGATGACTATCTGGAAGCGCAACAGCGCCTCCAGACGCCCGTCGCGCGTTTCTCGCATCACGCCACCACGCTCGCCGAAAATCCGCCGGCGCTCGAACCCGTTTATCGCGACCTCATCCCGCTGAGTCAGCCGGGACCGGGAGAACAATTGGCGTTCGAAGTCGAGCTCGATGCGTGCACCGGTTGCAAGGCGTGCGTCTCCGCGTGTCACTCGCTCAACGGCCTCGACGACACCGAAGTCTGGCGCGATGTCGGCGCGATTCTCGGTGGCTCCGCGACGAATCCGTTTCTCCAAACCATCACGACCGCCTGTCATCACTGCGCGGATCCCGGCTGCCTCAAGGGTTGCCCCGTGCTCGCCTACGACAAGGATCCGCTCACCGGCATCGTGCGGCATCTCGATGACCAATGCATCGGATGCCAGTATTGCGTGCTGATGTGTCCCTACGATGTGCCGAAATACAACGAGCGGCTCGGCATCGTGCGCAAATGCGACATGTGCCACCAGCGGCTCGCGGTCGGAGAAGCACCGGCGTGTGTTCAAGCCTGTCCGACTCACGCCATCCGCATCGTCACCGTCAGCGTGCACCACAGCGGCGGCGTCACGTCGTGTGACACGTCAACATTTCTCGCCGCTGCGCCCGATCCAGCGCACACACAACCGACCACGCGCTACGTCTCGCGCCGACCGCTGCCGACGGATGCGCGGGCAACCGATGCGGATACGCTGCGGCCGCAACCTGGCCACACACCACTCGTCGTCATGCTCACGCTGCTACCCGCTGCGATCGGACTGCAAACGTGCGACTTGGTGATGGCGACGAGTGAGACAAGCGCGCTCGTGCGGATATTGCCGTTGGCACTTGGTGCGGTCGGACTCGCGGCTGCGACGCTGCACCTAGGCCAACCGCTGCGCGCGTGGCGTATTTTTCTCGGACTGCGCACGTCGTGGTTCAGTCGCGAAGCCGTGTTATTCGGCCAATGGTTCGGACTGACTGCGCTCGCCGAAGCCGCCGTTTGGTGGACACCACTGGCGGCATTCCGGCAATCGTTGGTCGGTGGGGCCGCGCTTAGCGGTTTTCTCGGCCTCGGTTGCTCGGCGATGATCTACGCGGCGACCGGGAGAAAATTCTGGCGCTTCAGGCCGACGCTGGCGCGACTGCTCGGCTCGGGCGCAGTGCTCGCGCTCGCCGCCGTGGCACCAATGCTGGCGGTCGCCGTGCTGGCGATGAAGCTCGCCGCTGAATGGAACGCCGTGCGCGGCAATTCCATCAGCGCGCGTCTGCTGCGCGGGCCGCTGCGCCGCGCATGGCAAGGACGTTGGTGGCTGGCGATCGTCGGAGGAGTGTTGCTGCTCGCGCCGATCGAATCCGTATTCGTGCAAGTCGTGGGGGGCGGATTGGTGTTCGCGGGCGAGCTGCTGGAGCGTCGGCAATTTTTCCGAGCGGTTGACGCACCGAAGATGCCCGGCGTGGCCGCAACGTCGGACACGCGCCGGAGGCAGGCAGCGTGAAATTGCCGGACTTATTTCGCCTGCGCGCCGAGCGCGGGCCGATGACGACGGAACTCGTGCAACGGCCCGGTGATTTCGGACTCGGCCGCGTGCCCGCACGACTGCAGCCGGTGGCGACCGCGAACACCATTTGCGGATTCTGCAGCACGGGCTGCGGTTTGAAAGTTCACCTCGACGCCGACGGGCACGCGCTGAATCTCACTCCCGATCCCAGCTATCCGGTCAACCTCGGCATGGCGTGTCCGAAGGGTTGGGAAGCGCTCGCGCCGCTAGCGGCGGACGACCGCGCCACGACTCCGTTGTTGCGTGCCGCCGGTGGACGCATGGTGCCGATCGGCTGGGAACAGGCGCTGCGCACGTTTTGCGGTCGGCTCAAGCAAGTGCAAGCGCGCCACGGCGCGGCAAGCGTCGCGGTATTGAGCACGGGGCAGATTGTGACCGAGGAAATGGCGCTGCTCGGGGCGCTGACGAGATTCGGCATGGGTGTGCGCCACCTCGATTCGAACACGCGGCAATGCATGGCCACGACGCACGTCGCCTACAAAGAATCATTCGGCTTCGATGCGCCGCCGTTCACCTACGCGGATTTCGAGGAGAGCGATGTGCTGGTCTTCATCGGGGCAAATCCGTGTCTCGCCCACCCCATCATGTGGCAGCGGGTGATGGCCAATCAGCGGCGGCCGCGCCTGCTCGTTGTCGATCCGCGGCGCACCGAGACCGCGATGGCAGCGCACCAACACTTCGCCATTCAACCGAAGAGCGACCTTACGCTCCTCTACGGGCTCGCACACCTGTTGCTTGCCTGCGGCGCGGTGGATGAGGCTTTCGTCGCGGCGCACACGGAGGGATTCGCCGAATTCGCGTGTCACGTCAGCGAGTTTCCGCCCGCACGCGTCTGCGCGGCGACCGGTTTGACAGCAGATGAACTGGATGCGTTTGCCACGGCCATCGCCGATCGCACGAAACGGGTTTCCTACTGGTGGACGATGGGGGTAAATCAGGGGCACGAATCCACGCGCACCGCGCAGGCGATCATCAACCTCGCGCTCATGACCGGACAGATCGGTCGGCCCGGCACCGGTCCCAATTCGATCACCGGCCAGTGTAATGCGATGGGCTCGCGTTTGTTTGGCAACGCGACGTCGCTACTCGGCGGCTACGATTTCGCGAATGCGGCGCATCGCGCGCATGTCAGCGAAATTGTCGGCGTCGATCCCGAGTGCATTCCCTCGGAGAAGAGCTGGGCCTACGACCAAATCATCGACGGAATCGAAAGCGGACAAATCAAGGTGCTTTGGGTCATCGCCACCGACCCGGCGCATTCGTGGGTAAATCAGTCGCGATTCGCCGCGCTACGCGAGCGCTTGGAGTTTCTGGTGGTGCAGGACATGTTCACGACCACGCGCACCGCACAGTTGGCCGACCTCGTGTTGCCCGCCGCCGGTTGGGGCGAAAAGGAAGGCGTGTTCATCAACTCGGAGCGACGGATCGGTCTCGCACGCAAGGTCGCGCGCGCACCCGGACTCGCGCTGAGTGATTTCGCGATCTTCAAACTCATCGCCGAGGCGTGGGGATGCGGTGAGCAATTCGCGCGCTGGTCGTCGCCCGAGGACGTGTTTCAATTGCTCAAAGAACTCTCACGAGGACAGCCGTGCGACTTCAGCGGCGTGCGCGACTACGCGCATCTCGCCGCCGCGCGCGGCATTCAATGGCCGTTTCCGTCCGGCGCAGCGGAACCGGCCGCGGCCGAACGCCGGCTTTTCGCAGATCACCGCTTCTATACGCTCAGCGGCCGCGCGCGATTTCTCTTCGCCGATCCCCGGTCCATGCCGGAGGCAACGGATGCCGAGTATCCGCTCCTGCTGCTAACTGGTCGCGGGACTTCGGCGCAGTGGCACACCGGTTCGCGCACCAACAAGAGCGCCATCTTGCGCAAACTCGCGCCGACGACGCTGACGGTTGAGATGAACCCCGCCGACGCCGCGCGCCTTCACGTCACTGCGGGTCAAGTCGTGCGCCTCCGTTCGCGGCGCGGAACCGCCGACGCAACGGCCGTCGTCACGCACACGGTGCAGGCCGGACAACTTTTTCTGCCGATGCACTTCGAAACGGTGAATCGGCTGACCTACCCTGCGTTTGATCCGCATTCGCGTCAGCCGAGTTACAAGGCCTGCGCCGTTACGCTCGAATCCGTGGACACCCGCTGACGATGCACGCGAATCCGATTTCGATTTCGTCGGAGCCGAATTTGAAAAGCCGTGCGGAGTTCTTCAGTGGAGCCGTGATCGCCGGAGGACGTTCGCGGAGGATGGGTTGCGACAAGGCGCAGCTTCACGTCGATGGACTCCCGTTGTGGAAACGGCAGATGAACGTTCTGCGGATGGCGGGCGCGAGACCGGTGCGATTGGTGCAGGCGTGCGGCCAGCGCGCGCTTGGCCCCGCCGTCGTCGTGCGCGATCAATTTGCCGACGCCGGCCCACTGGCCGGTTTGCACGCCGCACTGCTGGCCGGCGAGGCCTCTTGGGTGGCGGTGGTCGCCGTGGACATGCCCGCCCTCACTCCTTCATGGTTTCGGCGACTGTTTGCGCTGTGCGGACCGGGTTTCGGCGCAGTGGTGCGCACGGAAAACGGTTACGAACCGCTGGCCGCCATTTATCCACGCGATGCGTTGCCGGAGATCGAGGCACGCTTGCACCGCCGCCAGCTCTCGCTGCGGGACTGCGTGGCGACTTTGGTCAACGATGGGCGCCTGCGAGCGATTTGCTCCACTACGGAGGATGCGGCGCAGTTGTTGAACTGGAATACGCCCGCCGACCGCGAACTGGTGCCCCCGCCCGGACTTGAACCGGGATATACGGTTTAGGAAACCGCCGCTCTATCCAGTTGAGCTACGGGGACGAAATACGCGCCAGAAGCTCCTAGATTTTCAAGGAGGTGGCTAGCATTTTTGCGTGGGCATACCCGGCCCTTCAGATGCGCCCAAACGCGCCAAGGGGAAATGGGCGGACTGCCCCCCTCCCCTCTCAATAAGCCAGCACAACGCCGATGTGCCCGCGCGAGCTGCGGCTTAAATCAGAGACGCCGCTCCGTTTGAGCTGCCAGCCGTAGTCTGCGCGCAGGTTGAAATGTCCGCCGAGGCTGTAACGGAAGCCGACACCCGCGCTCGCCAGCGTCAGGTGCGCAGGCTCACCGGGCAGGCGCTCCTTGCTTTGCACACGGCCGTAATCGACGAACACCAACGGGTCGAAACGGCCGGGGCCCGATCCGGCTTTAACACCGAAGGCCCAGTTGAGCGGCGGTCCGTGCAGTTCATTCACGAACACAAATCCATCATCGCCGTTGGCTTCGCGCTCTTCGTAGCCGCGCAGGCTGTTGGCGCCACCGATCCCGAGTTGCTCGCTGCCGACCAAATTGGCACTGGCCAACTGCACCGTGCCGCGCGTGAGCCACCCAAAACCGGCCGGCAGTTTTCGCAGGCGCTCGAGTTCGAACCGCGCATACGCGTAATCGGGGCGGGCAAAGGAGCGGGCGGCTTGGTAGGCGGCCGTCTTATTCCCGGCCGTGAGGCCGCCGGGACTGAGTGCGAGCGTAACCTCAACTGAAGTCACCCCCAGCTTGTCGAAGCGGTTCGCGCTGAAGGCGGCGATGGCCTGGATCACGTCGTTCTCCTGGGCAAAAACCTGCGTGCCACCAAAGGCGAGATTGTTGTTGTTGCGCTTGAAGTCCACGCCGGCGGTGAGCGCCCGCGTCCAGCTGCCCGGCCCGGCCAGCGGCACCCGGTAGCGGGCACTGACCTGCCACGCGCGACCATCGAGGGAGAAGATGCCGCCAGACAGGTCGGGCTGGCTGTCGGCGTGGCTCCCGAACAACGTGAGCGTGTGCCGCGAGGCCGGAAGGGGGACGATGTAGCTGGCGGAGTGCGCGACCAATTTCTTGAAGTCCGGGCTGGCGCTGAGCTGGTAGTTCAACTGCTCGTCGCGACCAAAGGCGTTGGCCCAGTTTGCGCCGAAAAGCACGCGATCACGGCCGGTGAGGGCGTTGCCGGAATCCTCGTAGCCGGTGTAAACACGCAGCGGATAACGGTCGCGCGTGCGCAGAACGACATCGGTTTCGCCGGGCCCCGTCCCGCGGGTGAAAACAAGATCAACCTGCCGGAAAGGGTTTTGGTTGATCCACGCCAGGTCCGCAAGCAGTGGTCCGCCCTCGATGACCTCGCCGGGACGCGCGCGGACGGAGGACGTGATCTGCTCGGCGGTGAACCACTTGTTGCCCTCGGCGCGAACGCGGCCGAGGCGCCCCTCGGTCACGAGGATCTGCACGGTGCCGGTCGAGATGTTTTGCTCCGGCACGAGCACATCGACCACCGGCCGGCCATGCTGACGGAAATAGAGCACGACATCGCGCGTCAGCCGGTTGAGTGCGCGAAGGGTGAGCGGCTGGCCGAGATACGACGTGGCGAGCGACCGGAACTCCGCGGTATCGAGCAGCGCGATATCCGGGACCTGCAACCCCTCCATCGTCACCCCGGCACTTTGCAACTCAGCCGGGCTTGTGAAGAAAATCAGTCCGCGCAACACCGGCGCGAGCACCTGGTCGTCGGCCGCCGGCGCGGCGGGTGCGGCGGATTCGGGCAGCCGCGGCGCCGGGGCCAGAGGCAGCGTTTTCGGCGCGACCTGCTCATAAGTTTGGGCGCTGGCCGCAGCGGGCAGGAAAAACGCCGCGAGCGCACCGAGACAAAAACGAGGAAAGCCGATCATAGGGAAAAACGACTGCCGCGGGATTCTGGAGGGCAATGGGTGCTCAAATCAGTCCGTGGGGTTGGGGCCGGCCGCAGGATCCGCGGGCTTCCGGCCGGCCTTGGCGCGGACGATGTTAATCTGCGGATTATCCGCATCGGAGAATTCGCGATAGCTGGACCCGAGGGCGGTGTTGCTCTCCTCCTGCTGGCGCGCCTCGGCGAGCGCCTCGTGATAGACGACGTTGAAGCCTCCCATGTTCACGGTCGATTCGCGGAAGAGGCCGGGCTCGTTCAGTTGCGCCGGGTTGATCCCGCCGCCGCCGCCCGATCCGCCGGCGAACGAGGTGACGAGCTCGAAGCCGCCGAGGTTAAGCGCATTGGTCGAGGCCGCGCCGCCGACGGCGGAGCCCTTGGTGGCTGCCGTGGCGTTTCCGAATCCCGGAAGACCGGTGGCCTCGCCCAGCGTGAGCGCGAGCCGCCCGTCCAGTGAACCGGCGCCGCCGCCCGCCGCAGTGAGAACGCCACCCGGCGAATTGACCGGAACGAGGGAGAGGCGGTCGCCCAGCAGGATCACCGCGAATTCCGGCGTGAGCACCGGCACCTGATTGATCGTGATCACGGTTTGCGGCGTGGTGTCGATGATCACTGACGGCGCAATGATGCGCAGCGTGCCATTGACGAACGTGAGGGTGTAGTTGGCCGCGGTCGCGCCAAGGGGCGCGATGGAATATTCGCCAACCGCGCTCGCCACCGTCGCCGATGTGTTGAAGAGGAGGCCGCTCACGACGGCGGCGGTGTCGTTGTTGACGAAACCGCTGAAGGTCGCGGTGAATGCCGGATTGGCCGCGCCAAACTCGCGGGAGGCGTTCGCCGCGGTCAGCGTGAGCGGAGCGCGATTGATCGTGAGCGTGCCGGGCACGAAGGTGAGCGAATAGTTTGCCGCAGCGGCGCCGGACGGCGTGATGGCGTAGCCGCCAACGCCGGAGACGGACGTCGCCGGTGTGCTGAAGACGAGGCCGATGACGACGGCGGAAGTGTCGCCATTGACCAGACCGGAAAAACTCCCGGTGAACGCGGGGTTGACCGCACCATAGATGCGCGACGCGTTGCTGGCAGTGATGGTGAGGGCGGCGGGGTTGATCGTCAGCAGACCGGACACGTAAGCGAGAGTGTAGTTGGTCGCGCTGCCGCCAAACGGCGTGATGGCATACGTGCCGACATTCGAGCCTATGCTGGCGGTGGTGCTGAACTGCAGGCCCGTGACGACGCTCGGGGTGTCGCCGTTGATCAGACCGGCGTAACTTGCGGTGAACGTGGGGAGTGCGGCGCCGTAGGTTTTGATTTTGTTGTCCGCCGTGATGGTCAGGAGGCTCTGGCTGACGGCGAGGATGCCGCTGACGAAGGTCAGCGTGTAATTCGGGGCGGTCGCGCCGCTGGCCGTGATCGGGTAACTGCCGGTGGGCGAACTGGGGACGGCTGGCGTGGCGAGCGACAGGCCGGAGACGACGGCGGAGGTGTCGTTGTTGACGAATCCCGTGTAGGTGGCCGTCAACGCGGGGTTCGCGACGCCCATGGCGCGCGACTTGCTGTCGGCGGTGACCGTGAGCGGGGCGGGCGTGATCGTGAGCGTGCCGGGGACATGCGTGATGGTGTAGTTGGCGGCGGTGCCGTTGGTCGGCGTGATCGCGCTGGTGCCGACGCCGCTCGCAGCGGTGGCGGCAGGCGTGAGGGTGAGGCCGCTGACGACGGACGTAGTGTCGCTGTTCACGAAGCCGCTGTAGCTCGCCGTGAACGTGGGCAGGGCGGCGCCATATACCTTGCTCTTGTTATCGGCGGTGATGGTGAGCGGCGCGCGATTGACGGTGAGAGCGGTGGCGTTGCCGGCAGCCTGGGTGAAGAGGTAGTTGCCGTTGTTGGCGGTGAGGCCGGAACCGTTGATCGCATACGTGCCGACGTTGCTCGCCACAGTCGCCGCGCTGCCGAAGGCCAGCGTGCCCGTCGTGGAGCCC
>CAMTVF010000096.1:0-5821 GCA_947085115.1 uncultured Opitutaceae bacterium
CGGGCTTCACCTCGGCACCAATGCGGATGACGCCGTTGTGGTCGAGATTCTTGAGCGCTTCCTCACCGACGTTCGGAATGTCGCGTGTGATTTCTTCCGGCCCGAGCTTGGTGTCGCGGGCGGTGACTTCGAATTCCTGGACGTGAATCGAGGTGAAGATGTCTTCCTTGAGCACCTTTTCGGAGATCAGGATGGCATCTTCGAAGTTGTAACCGTTCCACGGCATGAACGCGACGAGCACGTTGCGGCCGAGCGCGAGTTCACCGTGATCGGTCGAGGGACCGTCTGCGATGCACTGGCCCTTCTTGACCTTCTGGCCCTTCTTGACGATGGGCTTTTGGGTGAAGCAGGTCCCGGCGTTCGAGCGCATGAATTTGCGCAGTTCGTAAACGTAGGTGCCGTGCTTGGGATCGTGCTTCGGGTTGCGCGGCAATTCTCCGGACTCGGTGATGACGATTTGCTTGGCGTCGACGGAAGCAACGATACCCGTGGCTTCGGCGACCACGACGGTCTTCGAGTCACTGGCCAGGCGGCCTTCGAGACCGGTGCCGACGAACGGCGCTTCGGTCTGGAGGAGCGGCACTCCTTGGCGCTGCATGTTCGAGCCCATGAGCGCGCGATTCGCGTCATCGTGCTCGAGGAAGGGAATCAAACCTGCGGCGACAGAGACGACTTGCTTGGGCGAGACGTCCATGAGGTCGACCTCGTCCGGCGCGACTTCGATAAAGTTGCCGGAATTACGAGCGGTGACCTTGCCGATGAAGTGGCCCTTGTCACTGACCTCGGCGTTGGCTTGGGCGATGGTCTTGCCTTCTTCCTGGTCGGCGGTGAGATAAACGACCTTGTCGGTGACACGGCCCTTTCCCTTCTCGACCACGCGATACGGGGCTTCGATGAAGCCGAACTCGTTGACGCGAGCGTAGGTGGAGAGGGAGTTGATCAGGCCGATGTTGGGACCTTCCGGCGTCTCGATCGGGCAGATGCGGCCGTAGTGCGACGGATGAACGTCGCGGACTTCGAAGCCGGCACGTTCACGATTCAAACCACCGGGCCCGAGTGCGGACAAGCGGCGCTTGTGCGTAAGCTCGGCGAGCGGATTGATCTGATCCATGAACTGCGACAGCTGGCTGCGCGCAAAGAAATCGCGAATGACCGTCGTCAGGGCCTTCGGGTTGATCAGCTTCTGCGGGGTGATCGAATCGACGGATTGATCGTAAAGGGTCATGCGCTCGCGGACCAAACGCTCGGTGCGGCTGAGGCCGACGCGGCATTGGTTGGCGAGGAGCTCACCCACGGTGCGCACGCGGCGGGACCCGAGGTGATCGATGTCGTCGACGATGCCGTCGTTCTTCTTGAGGCGGACGAGATACTTCGTGGCGGCGACAATGTCGGCCGACTCGAGAATGCGCATCTCGAGGTCGGTCTTGAGGTCGAGTTTCTGGTTGATCTTGTAGCGACCAACGCGACCAAGGTCGTAGCGCTTGGCGTCGAAGAACAGGCGCTTGAGCAGGGCCTTGGCGTTCGCCGTGGTCGGCGGTTCACCCGGACGGAGTTTCTTGTAGATTTCCTTGAGCGCTTCTTCTTCGTTGCGAGTCGGATCCTTTTTGAGGGCGCGGATGATCGCACCTTCGTCGGCCGTGGTATCGATAACGCGCATCGACTTGATGTCGTGCTTCTCAAACGTGCGGACGATCTGCTTGGTGAGGGGTTCGAACGCGCGGGCAAGAACCACGCCCTTCTGGGCATCGATGACGTCTTCGACCAACACGAGACTGGAAACGTTTTCGAGATCCAGCGCCTTGGAGACCTTCAAATCCTGAATTTCATAGAAGAGATTCAGGATATCGAGATCGTTGCTGTAGCCGATCGCGCGAAGCATCGTTGTGATGAGGAACTTGCGGCGGCGGCGGCGGCGATCGAGGTAAACGTAGAGCAGGTCGTTGTTGTCGAACTGCAGCTCAAGCCAGGTGCCGCGATCAGGGATGATGCGGAACGAGTGGAGCAACTTGCCGTTCGGATGCGTGGCGACCTCGAAGCAGATGCCAGGCGAACGATGGAGCTGCGAGACGACGACACGCTCGGCGCCATTGATGATGAACGAGCCGCGCTCGGTCACCATCGGGATGTCACCCATGAAAATCTCTTCGTCCTTGATGAAGTCTTCTTCGCGAAGGCGGAGCTTCACGTAGAGTGGCACCGCGTAGGTGATGCCCTCGCGGAGACACTCGATCTCGGAGCTCTTGGGCTCGCCGATCGTGTAGGAGACGTATTCGAGCGTCAGGCGCTCGTCATACGACTTGATGGGGAAAACCTCGCGAAAAACGGCCTCGAGCCCGATCGGCTTGCGCTGCTTCTCGGCGGTATCTTTTTGGAGATACTCAAGATAGGAACTGATCTGCAGTTCGATGAGGTTGGGCGGCTGGATGACTTCGCGAAGTTTACCAAAGTTGACGCGTTCGTGTTGAGTGCGGTCGGCCATGAATGCTCCCGTTGGGTGGATTAAAGAAAAGGGCTAACTCAGTTCGCGCCCGGGTGGGCGGGGGAACCGGCAGTGGGGGCGTGCGGATACGAGGAACTCGTCACGCCAAGAAAGAACAAAATAAAAGCCGAAGCACAGGCCGCGCTTCGCGCGGCCTGTGCCCGGGAATTGGGAATGATTGCGTGGGTAAGAGCCAAGTGGTTACTTGAGCTCGACCTTTGCGCCTGCAGCCTCGAGCTTTTTCTTGACCTCTTCGGCCTCAGTTTTGTTGATGCCTTCCTTGACCGCTTTCGGAGCGCCTTCGACGAGGTCCTTGGCCTCCTTGAGGCCGAGACCCGTGAGAGCACGGACCTCCTTGATGACGCCGATCTTGTTCGCGCCAGCTTCAATCAGCATGACGTTGAACTCGGTCTGCTCGATGGCAGTCGAAGCAGCAGCGCCAGCGGCGGGAGCGGCGGCGACAGCAGCGGCGGCGGAAACGCCCCACTTGGTCTCGAGATCTTTGACGAGGGCGGCGAGTTCGAGGATGGGCTGTGCGGACAGCCACTCGATGACTTGGTCTTTTGTAATGTTGCTCATGGTATTCTTCCTTGAAGTGCTAGCGGCGGCAGTGGGCCGCGCGTTTAAGAGACGTGTCTCCTAGCTGAACTCCGTTGGATTTTTGGATTCCGCGCTCCGCCGACGAAGGAGTGTCGGCGAAAGCGCGAAAAAGGGTTAGGCGGCGGGTTGCTCCTTCTTGACCTTCTCGTTGAGGACGCGAACGAACGCGGCTCCCTGCATGGTGAGCATGCCGAGGAACATCGAACGCAGGCCGTCGAACGACGGGAGATCGGCCAGCACGGACAACTCGGCGGCGCTCATCAGCTTTTTGTCGAGCACGCCGACTTTGACTTCCAGTTTCTGCTTTTCCTGGACGAATTTCTTCAGTGCCTTAGCGACGCCAGCGGGGTTCTTGCCGCCGACCACAACGGCCGTCTGGCCCAACAGGGCGCCTTCGACGTCGGGGAGGCCGAAGGCCTTGGCCGCGACGCGGAAGGAGCTGTTTTTCACGACGTGGAACTCGGCGCTCTCGGGGGCGAGGCGCTTGCGGAGTTCAGCCGTGTCAGCGACGGTGAGGTTGGTGAAATTAGTGAGGATGACGTAATCGGACTTCTTGAGATGCCCGGTGACTTCTTCGATCAGGTGTTTTTTTTCTGCTCTCATGGTGTCGGGCTCCTTAGAATTTGCTGAACTCGGTGCTCGCGAGCTTCACGCCCGGGCTCATCGAGGACGAAATGGTGACGCGCTTGATGTAGTGACCCTTGAACGCGGCGGGCTTCGCCTTGCCAATGGCCTCGAGAACGGCGACGGCGTTCTCGGTGATCTGGTCGTTGGTGAACGAGCGCTTGCCGATGCCGACGCCGATGTTGGCCGTCTTGTCGACTTTGAACTCCACGCGACCGGCCTTGACGGCTTTGATGCCGGCAGCGATGTCGTCGGTGACCGTGCCGGACTTGGGGTTCGGCATGAGGCCCTTCGGGCCGAGAACGCGGGCGAGCGTGCGGACCTGCTTCATCGCGTCGGTCGTGGCGATCGCGACATCAAAGTCGAGCCAGCCGGCGTTGACCTTCGCCATCATGTCGGCGAGGCCGGCATGATCCGCACCAGCGGCGAGCGCCTTCTCGGCGTCCTCGGTGAAGACGATGATGCGGACTTTCTTGCCGGAGCCATTGGGCAACGGCGTGGTGCCGCGGACCATTTGGTCGCCTTGCGCCGGATCAACGCCGAGGCGGAAGGAAAGTTCAACGGTCTCGTCGAACTTCGTCTTGGGGAACTTCGAGAGAATCTCCACGGCCTCAGCCAGTGTATACTCCTTCGTGAGATCAGCGGCCTTGATGGCGCTTTTGTATCGTTTGCTGTGTCTTTCCATTATTTACTCCTTGCGGTGCGAACGTCCGTTGGCGGACTCCCGCGGTGAGCGGTTGTTGGTGAAATTTAGTCGACGACCTCGATGCCCATGTTGCGGGCCGTGCCGGAAATCATGCGGATGGCCGCTTCTTGGCTGTTCGCGTTGAGGTCGGAGCCCTTGATTTTGATAATCTCAATGATCTGCTTCTTCGTGACCTTGCCGACCTTGTCCTGATTGGGCTTGGCCGAACCGGAGGCGACACCAGCGGCCTTCTTGAGCAGCACCGATGCCGGAGGCGACTTGCAGATGAAAGTGAAGGACTTGTCCGTGTAGACCGTGATGACGACCGGAATGATCATTCCGGCCTGATCCTTGGTCTTGGCGTTATATTCTTTGCAGAACGCCATGATGTTGACGCCTTGGGCGCCAAGTGCGGGACCGACCGGCGGTGCCGGGTTGGCGGCGCCAGCCGGGAGTTGGAGACGGACGTAACCGTGTATCTTTTTGGCCATGTTAAGTGGTGCTGAGGAGTGGCAGTTTTATGGTGGGCGGCGGATCAGCTTTCAGAGGCGCGCTGGACCTGCCAGTATTCGAGTTCGACGGGCGTAAACCGTCCGAAAATGGAAACGGAAATCTTGAGCTTGCCGCGCGCGGGGTCGATTTCGTCGACGCGACCGGTGAGGTTGGCGAAGGCGCCATCCGTGATCTTGACCTCTTCGCCGACTTCAAAGGACACCTTCGGCACTTCCTTGCCGGTGGCGGCCTCGAGACGGGCCTTGATTTCGTCGATCTCGGTCTGGCGCAGGGGAGCCGGACGCTCACCGCCGACAAACCCGATGACTCCAGCCGCGTCTTTGACGAAATAGAAGGGCTTGATGATGATCTGGCCGTCGTCGAAGAGCTTGAGGTTCACGAAAACATAGCCCGGGTAGAGCTTGCGGACTTTCGTGGACTTCTTGCCGCCCTTGACCTCGGAAACAACTTCCGTCGGCAGGAGAATCTCGAAAATATGGTCATCGAGTTCCTCGGCCTTCTTGAATTTCTCCAAGTAGGTTTTCACCTTCTGCTCCTGACCGGAGAGAGTGTGGACTGCGAACCATTGGGCGCCGGTGGGCGTTGAAGTCTGGGCGGTCATGTTGAGAAGTGGTGCGGCTTAGCTCACCCAAGAGGTGAACAGGTCGACCACCTGATAGAGAGCAAAGTCGCTGACGCTGGTGAACAAACCGAGAAGAACGCAGGCCACGATCACGACGATCGTGGAGTCCTTGAGTTCTTCACGCGTCGGCCAACTGGCTTTCTGCAACTCGGCGACGAGTTCGCCAAAGAAGATACGGGCACTGCGGAAAGGATTTGCCATGTGAATTGCTGGATCGGGCGGATGGTGGCAGGGGCGGAGGGAATCGAACCCCCAACCAACGGTTTTGGAGACCGCTACTCTACCAATTGAGCTACAC
>CAMTVF010000097.1:0-14101 GCA_947085115.1 uncultured Opitutaceae bacterium
CACGGCGGTGATGGATGGCGCGACCATGTAGGGTTCCACGCCGATCTCCATCAGGCGCACGATGGCCTGCGGGGCGGTGTTGGTGTGGAGGGTGGCAAAGACGAGGTGACCGGTGAGCGCGGCTTCGGTGGCGATCTTCGCCGTCTCGGTGTCGCGGATTTCGCCGATGAGAATGACATCGGGATCCTGGCGAAGGAAGGCGCGCAACATCGTGGAGAACTTCAGGTCGATCCGCGAATTGATCTGACTTTGCATCACGCCACGGACGGGGATCTCGACCGGATCCTCGATGGTGGAGATGTTGATCTTCGGGGTGTTGATTTCGTCGATTGCCGCGTAGAGCGTCGTGGTCTTGCCCGAGCCGGTGGGGCCGGTCACAAAGATGATGCCGTTGGGGTTCTTGATCAGGCGACGGAACGGCAGCAGGATCCGCTGAGACATGAGCATGTTGTCCAGCGTGACCCGGGAGCGGGTGTTGGCCGAGGAGAGCACGCGCACGACGGCTTTTTCGCCGTAAACGGTGGGCACGATCGAGACGCGGAAGTTGGCCGAGCTCGTGCCCATCGGGACGGAAAAGCGACCGTCCTGCGGAAACCGGGATTCGGAAATGTCGAGTTCGCTGATGATCTTCAGGCGCGAAATGACGGTGCGGTGCAGGGTGGGGGGGAAGGTCAGGATGCTGCGGAGCGTGCCGTCGACGCGGAACCGGATGCGCGACTGAATCTCCATCGCCTCGATGTGAATATCCGTCGCGCGCTCGCGCAGGGCGAAGTGGATGATCTCGTCGAGCACGTGGACGAGTGTCGCGCTCGCGGCCAGTTCGGAGATCCGTTCGACGGTCAGATCCGGATCGGAAAAGAGCGCGTTGCGGTCGAGTTCGAGCAGGGTGTCAGCGATTGATCGTTCCGTGGCGTAGACGACCGAGACGGCATCGTCGATTTCGCAGGGCAGGCAGAACACCGGGCTGAGAGGAATCTTGGCAATCTGCTCCAGCCGGCGCACCAGCGTGGCGTCCTCGGGGGTGGCCATGGCGACGGTGAGCACACCGTCGATCACGTAAAGGCCGATGGCCCTCACCTTGCGCGCGATTTCCAGCGGGATGTGCTTGGCGGCCTCCAAGGTGATGCCGGAGGCGAGCACATCGACATACGCGATGTCGAGGTAGTCGGCCCACAGGTGGCAGGCGTCCTCCTTGGAGAGGAGTTTCACATCGATGATGGCCTGCAGCAGATCGAGCGGCGAATAGTGCTTCGTGGCCAGCAACTCCAGCTTGGGCCCGGCATCGAAGCCCGGTTGGCGCAGCACGCGTTCGACGAACCCGTTAATGGACGGAATTGGGGTCACGGCGGGAGCGCTGTTGCTGAAGTTCGAAAAGCGCAGTGATCGAGGGTTGGTCGAGCTTCTCCATCGCGAAGGCGCTGGAAGCCCGGTCCCGTTTTACTTCCTGCAGCAGGGCCGACAGGGAATAGCGAACCTCGACGAAGGGGGCGAGCGGGTCCAATTCAGGATCCAGCGGGGAGGATGTATCTGAAGTGGCCATGACGGGGGGTAATTGAGCCGATGGGTTATTTCGGCGACCGAGCGGCGTTCTCGGATTTGGCGCGGAAAGCGTCGGAGATGATTTTTTCAACTGGAGGGTCATGTCATCCGGCGGATTGTCTTTGCGCAGGTAGCCCACGGCGCCGAGGCGGAGGCATTCCTCCACCGTCTGCCGGTTGACCAGCGAGGTGAGCATGACGACCGTGCAGGCGGGGTCGAAGGCCTTGAGGTTGCGCAGCGTCTCGAGACCATCAACGCGCGGCATGTTGACGTCGAGGAGCACCAGAGCGGGCTTTTCGCGTTGATAGATATGGAGCGCGTCACCGCCGTTCCCCGCCTGGAAGACGGCGGAAAAATTGCCGAGCGACTTGATCAGCAGGGCGACGAACTTGCGAATGTGTGCCTCGTCATCGACGACGACGACTTTGCCCTCGGGTTTCATAAGGGGAGTGGAAATGAGATCCGGAATTCGCCGCCGTCGGGCAAGTTTTTCGCCTGAATGGAGCCGGCGTGGGCCTGCATGATCTTGAAGCAGATGGAAAGCCCCAGTCCGGTGCTGGATTCGCCGCCCGTCGGTTTCACCGAGGTGCGGCTGAAATCCTTGAAGAGCCGGGCGTATTCATTCTTCGGAATGCCGGGCCCCTTGTCCCGGACCGCGACCGAGCAGTGGTTCGGGGTCAGTTCGATCACCACCGTAATCGTCGAATTCGGTGGTGAAAACTTGATCGCGTTGTCGAGCAGGTTGTTCAGGACCTGCCGGACCTTCGGGCCATCGAGGGCCAGTTCGGGCAGGAGGGAGGAGGGCTCCAGGACGATGGTGGAACCCTTCTGCGCGGCCGTGGCGTTGTTGAGTTTAATGGCTGAGGAGACCAGGGCGGCCAGCGATCCGGGAGTGAGCGTGAATTTCAGCTCGCCGGTTTCGATCGTCGAGACGTCGAGCAATTCGTTGACGAGGTCGAGCCCCGACTGGCTGGCGTCGTAAATGGCATCAAGAAAGTCGATCTGCTCGGGCGTGACCTCACCCACGGTCCCGGTTCGCAGGAGGTGGGTGAACGCGCGAATCGAAACCAGCGGGTTGCGCAAGTCGTGTGCGGCCATGCAGAGAAGGCGGGTCTTCGCGCTGTCTTCCCGACTCAGTTGCGCGAGGCGAAGCCGGTTTAGCAAATGAACGCGGACGCGCGCCACGACCTCCTGCTCTCGGAACGGCCGGAAAAAATAGTCGACGCCGCCCGCCGCCAAACCTTCGACGACCAGTTCCGGGTCGCTCTTCGAGGCGATGAAAATCACCGCGACCGTGGCGCGACCCTGGCGACGCTTGCTCAGGAAGCGGCACATCTCGAAGACCGGGGTGCTGGGCAGGTCCACATCGAGCAAGATCAGGTCGGGTTCGTTTTGCCGGGAATAGTTCAATGAGGCCTCGCCCGAATCGACGGTGGTAACCAGGTAGCCCTCCGGCCGGAGGATGTCCGTCAGGCTGCGAACCTTGGACTGGTCGTTTGCCACGATCAGGATCGTGCGATCCTTCAATGCCAGTCCCGAACGGGAATCGCCGGTGGACGATTTAACAGAAGGTTGAAAGTCAGGGAGGCTCACCGTTCCCACCATGACAGAGTGAAAACACCTCCGTCGGGTGCATTGATTGGGCATGGCCTACCTAAGGCACTTGAGAGTGCCGAGTTTTGGAGGCTCAGTCAGGTTTGTTTCGTCTGGGAGTTCCGCCGCAATTCAGTCTGCCGGTCGGCGATCTTGACGGAGAGGTCGACACAGCGATCAACGAGCAAGCGGAAGCGTTTGAAGGTGGCGAGGAGGGGCTTGATGTGGGTCAATTCGTCGGCGCGGACATGCCGGGAGCGGCTGCGCATGTTATGGGTGTAGCTGAGCTGCCAGAAGGCCCCGGCCTTCGTGGCCGGGTCCCGGTATTGCTGGCTGAGGGAGCCCGGACGCATGGGGCCCAGTTGAGCGAGTTGGGCTTTGGCGGCGGCCAGTTGCGCCTGCCACCTGCGGAGCTGCGGATCATCCATGCCGGACGATCCTTGCGGCCGGAGGCGGTGGAGTCCAGCCGGAGATAAATGGCGGTTGGGGCGGTTGCCCGGCCGTTTGTCCTTTAGTATTAGCATACATAAGCTAAGCCATGGTGCCAGAGTCAACCTCTGCCTATGCTCCTCTGGTCCCACTGGTGGCTGATCGTCTCGCAACTGCGTCCGGCGTGCTCGCGCCAGCGCTCCTTTCTGTGGCTGGCGGTGACGCTCACCGCCCTGGGCGTCCGCCGGGACCTGGGCGGAGTCACCAGCTTCGTGCGCGCCCTCGGACTCAAGCCGGCCTGCTACGGCTGCCTGCTCGATTTCTTCCACAGCCCCGCCGTCTGTGTCGATGCCTTGGCGCGGATATGGGTGCGGGTCGTCCTCCAGGTCCATCCCGGGGTGCAGCGGGTCAACGGCCGCCTCGTGCTGCTCGCCGACGGCCTGAAGAAGTCCAAGGCGGGCCGCAAGATGCCGGCGGTCAAATCCCTCCATCAGGCTTCTGGCTCCAACACCAAGCCCGAGTATATCATGGGCCACTCGTGCCAGGCGCTGGCCCTGCTGGTCAAGGCCGGGAAGGGCTTTCAGGCCATCCCGTTGACGGCGCGCATTCACGAAGGCGTGGTGTTCTCGAACCGGGACCGCCGCACCCTGCTCGACAAGCTGCTCCTCCTGCTCGCCGCCTTGCAACTGCCGGAGCCGGTGCTGCTGGTCGCCGATGCCTATTACGCCTGCGGCAAGATCATCGGCGGACTGCTCGACGGGGGCGGCCACCTTGTTTCCCGACTCAAGAAAAACGCCTGCGCCTGCGCCGCGCCGACGGGCCCGCGGCGCGCCCCGGGCGTGGCCGGCCGAAACGCTACGGCAAAAAAATCCGGCTGCGCGATCTTTTCGCCGGCGCCTTGGAGCCGATGCCGAGTCCGATCTACGACGACCGGAACGTCACCTTGCAGTATGTCTGCCGCGATCTGCTCTGGCGGCCGGCCGGCTCGTGCGCTTCGTGGCGGTCGTGCATCCCCAGCGCGGCAAAATCCTGCTCCTGTCCACTGACCTCACCCTCGCGCCCGCGGAGATCATCCGGCTCCACGCCCTGCGCTTCAAGATCGAGGTCAGTTTCAAACAGGCCCTCCACTCCGTCGGCACCTGGGCGTATCACTTCTGGATGCGCCCGATGACGCCCCTGCGCCGGTTCCAAGGCGACCAGTCCCTCCATCGCAAATCCGCACCCTACCGCGCCGCCGTCCGCCGCAAGCTCGCCGCCTATCACCGCCACATCCAGATCGGACTCGTCGCCCAGGGCCTCCTCCAGTGCCGCGCCGCCGCCCACCCGGCCTTGGTCTGGCGTCACTTCGGCTCCTGGCTGCGCACCGTGCGCTCCCCGCTTTGTCCCTCGGAGTTCGTCGTCGCCTGCGCCCTTCGCCATATCCTGCCGGAATTTCTTTCGGCTTCCCCCCCCAAGGCTCTTCCTTCGAGTTATTCCTCCGCCATCGCCTCGATCTAGAGCGCATCGAGGGAACTTGCCTCGCCGCCTAACCCTTGCACCCTATCACGAAACCGGCACTCTCAAGTAAGGCAGGTCCGCCGTTGAATTTGTCGGCGTGCCTGGCGGGGAGTGAATCCGGATGGCGCGCCGGGCGAAACAGCAACGGAGAATGCGAATTTGCGGTTCGAAAAACCGGTGAATCCGGATATGAATGAAAGGGCCCGCCAGACGCACGACCGTGAACACCCCATTAAACCGTGTGCCGAAGAAGCCCCGCGAGGAAACCATTGGAGCGCGCAACCATTCATCTCTCGTGGGACCATCCGCGCTGCGATAGAAATCCTGACGCAGCCCAACGATAACCCCCGACAGACCTGCATGACCCCGCCATGGCACCGATGAAAACGAATTCCCCGTCCCAGCCGAGCGTCAACCGGCCACGGAAGAATTCCGCCGTCGCCGGCTTTGGCGTTCGCGCGGTTGCCCCGGAAATTTTGGATGGCTTGTCACCTGATTCCCCGGAGGCACGGGCGTCCCGTCGCGATCTGCGCGTCCTCAACGGGCTGCTCAGGAGCAATGCATGGTTCGGTGGTGTGCTGCGGGAACGGGTTCGCGCGGGCGAGGCCGTGTTGGAAATCGGCGCGGGCACAGGCGAGCTGGCGCGCCACTTGCGGCCAGTCGCGCCGGGATTGGCGGGGCTCGATTTGCTGGCGCGGCCCGGCGACTGGCCGGCGTCGTCGCCGTGGTTTGAGACCGACGTGTTGTCGTTTGCCGACTGGGATCGTTTCCCGGTGGTGATTGGGAACTTGTTTTTCCACCACTTCGATCACGCGCAACTGGCCAGACTGGGCGCCAACCTCGGCGGGGCCCGGTTGATCATCGCAAACGAACCGCTGCGCACAACCTTCACGGCGCGCTTGTTTTCGCTGGTGGGCCCGTTGATGCGCGCCCATCCCGTGACGCGGCACGATGGGCGGATCAGCATCGCGGCAGGTTTTCGACACGACGAACTTGCCCGGCTGCTGCAGCTCAATCCGGAGGTTTGGAGCTGGCGGGCGGAGGAAACCTTGTTGGGTGCCAGTCGCTTGGTGGCGGAGAGGCGATCATGAGAGCGCTCAAGCCAGTGCAGATCATCGGCGGGGGACTGGCGGGACTCTCGCTGGGCATCGCGTTGCGCCGGGCCGGGGTCCCGGTGTCGATCTTGGAGGCGGACGATTATCCGCGGCACCGGGTCTGCGGGGAATTCATTGCCGGGCTTAGCGAGTCGACGATCGAGAAACTGGGGATTGATTCGGTCTTTGCTGCGGCGGGCAGCCACCGCAGTGTGACGTGGTTCCTGAGCGGCCGGACGATCCGCCGACAAACGCTGCCCGAGCCCGCCCGGGCGATCAGTCGCTTTGTCCTGGATGCCCGGCTGGCGGGGTTGTTCACCGCAGAGGGCGGTGCGCTCCACCGGTGCCAGCGCCATGCGGAACCAGCCCATCGCCCGGGGTGGGTGATGACTGCCGGGCGAAGAACGCGACCGGCTTCACCGTGGATGGGGTTGAAGCTTCATGCCCGCAACCTGCCGACGAGCGACGATCTCGAGCTTCATCTCGGTGAGGGAGCCTACGTCGGTCTGTCTGCGGTCGAGGACGGTTGGATCAATGTTTGCGGGTTCTTTCGCAGGCGATCGGGACTGCGGATCGACCGCGAACAACCGCTGCCCGTCTACCTGCGGGCCTGCGGGCTGTTTGAACTGGCGGAACGACTCGTCGGCGCAGCGGTGCGGCCGGGCTCGACCAAGGCGATGGCAGGTATCGCGATGGATCGACGCGTCACGACCGCCCCCGGGATCAGGCTTGGCGATGCGTGTGCCATGATTCCACCGTTCACCGGCAATGGCATGACGATGGCATTCACCGGCGCGGCGCTGGCGCTCGATCCGCTCGTGGCCTGGTCGCGCGGCGAGTCTTCGTGGGACGAAACCGCGCGCGTGGTGCGCACCGCCCTGCGCCGTGAATTCCGGCTGCGTCTCGGCGCTGCGGCCTTGCTTCATCCTTTTCTGTTGCACCCGCCGCTCCAACACGGACTCGGCTCCGCCGCCCGCGCCGGGTTGCTGCCTTTCACCCGTTTCTATCAACTCCTGCACTGATCGCGACCGATGTATTTGCACGCCCTTAGCACCGCCCTTCCTCCCACTGCCTTCCGGCAAACCGAGTGTTGGGAAATCCTGCAACGCTCCGACATGCGCCAGCGGCTCAACCGCCGCTCCGTGCTCACGCTGCAGGCCATCTTGCGGCACGACAGCGGCATTGCCACGCGGCACTTTGCGCTGCCGGACATCGAGCGCATTTTCTCCATGACTCCCGACGAGCTCAACGAGGCATTTCGGATGGAGGCTCCGCGGCTGGCCTCGCGGGCGCTCGATGCGGCCCTCGCACAGGCCGGACTGGCGGCGGGTGACGTGGATGCCCTGCTCATCTGCACCTGCACGGGTTATCTTTGTCCGGGAGTGACGAGTTATGTGGCCGAGCAACTCGGGCTGCGCGCCAATACGTATTTGCAAGACCTCGTCGGGCTGGGCTGCGGGGCCGCCATTCCGACCCTGCGCGCGGCCCGGGCGATTCTCGCGGCCGAGCCGGCGGCCGTGGTGGCCTGTGTGGCGGTCGAGGTGTGTTCGGCGGCCTTCTATCTCGACGACGATCCGGGCGTGTTGGTAAGCGCCTGCCTCTTTGGTGACGGAGCCGCCGCCACCATCTGGCGCAGCCAGCCCGGTCCGTCCGGGTTGCAATGCCGCGATTTCTCGACTCTGCACCAGCCGGAGCACCGGGACCGCATTCGCTTCGAAACACGCAAGGGCCGCCTCCGCAATCTGCTGGATGCCACGGTGCCCGAGCTGGCGGCGGCCGCGGTTGCGCACCTCCTCGCCCGGGAACGCGCTCGCAGCGGCGCCCGGCCCGTTTCGCGCCTCATCGCGCATGTCGGGGGACGCGACGTGCTCGACGCCATTGTGCGCAACTGCGGCGATTGCGACCTCACGGCCAGCCGGGACGTGCTGCGCGACTGCGGCAACATGAGCAGCCCGTCGGTGCTGTTTGCGCTGGAGCGAGCCTTGCAAGGCGGAGCACCCGATGACGCCAGCGACTGGTGGCTGACGAGCTTCGGCGCCGGCTTCAGTGCCCATGGCTGTCGGCTCGGACGTGTGCGGGATTGACGCGCGGGGCTGGACGGCCCGTGCTGATTTTTCAGTGGCGCGGCCAACGCCTGCGGCCATCGTCCATCAGGAGTCTCCTTTCTGCATGCAACTGCGCTTCATTCCCCACACGCTCGAGCTTCGTCACGCCTTTGGCGTCGCTTCCAACACGCGCACGAGCACGCCGGCGATGTTGGTGGAGGTCGAGCACGCCGGCATCATTGGCTACGGAGAGGCGTCCATGCCGCCCTACCTCGGTGAGTCGCAGGAATCGGTCGCGGCGTTTCTGCAGCGGGTGGACCTCGGGCGGTTTTCTGATTTGCTTCAACTTGACCAGATTCTCCCCGTCATCGACGCGCTGGCTCCGGGAAATACCGCGGCCAAGGCGTCGCTGGACATCGCCCTCCACGATTGGGTCGGCAAGAAACGCGGTGCTCCTTGGCATCGGCTGTGGGGACTCGATCCCGCGAATACACCGGTGACCTCATTCACCCTCGGCATCGACACGCTTGAGATTGTGCAACAGAAAGCACGCGAAGCGGCGGAATACAAGATACTCAAAGTGAAGCTCGGCCGCGATAACGATCGCGAACTCATCGGGGCAATCCGCGAGGTCACGGACAAGCCGATCATGGTCGATGCCAACCAGGGGTGGCGCAACCGTGACGACGCCTTGCGGATGTGCGAGTGGCTTGCGCCGCGCGGTGTGGTGTTGATCGAACAGCCGATGCCGAAGGAACAAAACGAGGACACGGCGTGGTTGCGCGAGCGCAGCCCGCTGCCGCTCATCGCCGATGAAAGCGTGCAGCGCCTCTCGGACGTGGCCAAGGCGGTCGGAGTCTTTGACGGGATCAACATCAAGCTCATGAAGTGCACGGGCCTGCACGAAGCGCATCGCATGATCGGGCTGGCGCGGTCGCTGGGACTGAAGGTAATGTTGGGCTGCATGACCGAGACCTCGTGTGCCATCTCCGCGGCCGCGCAACTTTCGCCGCTCGTCGACTGGGCCGACCTCGATGGCGCTCTCCTGATCAAAAACGACCCGTTTTGCGGCGCGACCATTGTGGATGGCCGGGTGACACTTTCGGACCGGCCGGGCATCGGAGTGGTGAAACGCTGAAGGATACCCGGCCTATCCGGATCCATTCAATTGAACCACGAATGAACACGAAAGGACACGAATGAAAAACCGCGCTACAGTGAGTCGGTTTCGTTGCCCACCAAGCAGTGGACGGTTTCCCTTTCCACGTCTGGTCCCCGGTCTCTTCCGAATTGGTGTTCATTCGTGTCCAGTCGTGGTTACCGACTGAATCGTCCCGGTTTATTGCAGATTGTCTCAGCCTGCCGGAAGGGTAAACCCTCGTGGCATGACTCCGCCCACCCCCCGCGCGATCTGGACCCTCGCGCTTGCTCTCGGCGTCGTTGCGCGCCTTGCCGGACAGGAACCGGCCAACAAGATCCCGATCGATCTGCCGGAATACGCCGTCTTCGCCGATCGCGAACTCCCGCCGCCCGAGCAATGGTTCTACGCCCGCATCGATGGCTTCGAGGTTTTGTCCAACGCCTCCGAAGGCGCAACCACGCATCTGCTGACGGAATTCCAGCGCTTCTCGCACGCGCTGAGCCTCGTCTGGCCCGGCATGCAGGCGGACAACACCGCGCCGGCGGCGCTGATCGTCTGCGGGAGCGGGCGGAAATTTGAGGAATTCCTGCCGGACAATCTTCGCCAAGCCGAGCGCGCCACGACCAGTCTGGGTTTCCGCAAGGGAGAACAGGCGGCCATCATCCTCGATCACCAGACGAAGATCCTGAATCTCGCGATGGCCGAGGACGTCTCGGCCGCGCCGCTCGCCGCCACGGCGGGATTCGAGGTTGATTCCACCCAACAGCTCTACCGCGCCTATATAGGCTTCCTGCTTGCGGGCAGGGAGCTCGCGCCGCCGCCTTGGTTTGCCGAGGGCCTCTCCCAATTGTTCACCAACCTGCGCATCACGGAGACGGAGATCTCCGTCGGCCGGGTCGAGAATCCCAATCTCGCGGCCGCGTCGGGTGATCGCGACTTCAACGCAGCGCTCGCCCGGAGCGCGCTGATGCCGATGGCCAAGCTGTTCGCCGTCACCGCGGAATCGATCACCGCACAGAATCCGCTCAACAGTGACTGGGCCAAGCAGTGCTACGCGTTCGTCCACTGGGGGCTCTACGGCGGCTACGGCCGGCACCAGAAGGAGTTCGTCACCTTCGTCGCGCGACTCGGGCGCGAGCCGCCCAACGAGGCGCTGTTCCAGGAATGCTTCAAGCTGACCTACGCCGAGATGCTGGCGGAACTGCGCGCGCACATTGAGTTCACCCGCACCAAATTCGCCGGCGTGCGCGCGGGCAAGGGCCGGAAGATTCCCGAGCCGCCCGCTGTCGCGGTGCGCGAGGCGACCGAGGCGGAGATCGGCCGGCTCAAGGGCGACACGCTCATGCTCGCCGGGAACGCGAGCGCGGCGCGCACGGCGTTGCTCGACGCCTATCGCCGCGGCGCCCGCGAGGGCAACCTGCTTGCGGCTTTCGGGTTGAACGAACTGGCCGCCGGTGAACCGGCCCGTGCGCGGAAACTGCTCGAGGCCGCCGCCGCCGGCAACGCCGTCCGCCCGCGCGCCTACGTCGAACTCGCGCGCCTGCGGCTGGCCGAGGGGCTGGCGCTGCCCGCCGCCGGCAACGGCCGTCTCAGCATGGAGCAAACCGCCAACGTGCTGGAGCCGCTCTTCGCGGCCCGCGCCCAGATCCCGGCGTTGCCCGAGGTTTACGAACTCATCGCCGCGACGTGGGGGGCATGCGCCGTCGCACCGGCGGCGCCCCATCTCGAAGTGATCGAGGAGGGCGTGAGGAAATTTCCACGCACCCCGGCGCTGGTCTATCGCGCCGCCGAGTTGCGGGCGAAGGGCGGATTCGTGGCCGAGGCGCACGGACTGGTTCGCCTTGGCCTGCGAGTGGCGGAGGATGCGGACATGCGGGCGAAGTTCGAGCAACTGGCCGCCAGCCTGCCACCCCTCGCCGCGAGATAGCGGCGCGAGGTGCGGATCACCACCCGGAAATTCCAACCTAGGATGATCCCGGTTTTTTTTGGAGAGGACCCAGCGGGACCAAGGGATGCAATTCGGGGTTGTGGCCCTTATCACCGGGCTCCTAACTGGATACGAATTGCGATGAGTTCCCCAATCCTCCCCACCACCCTGCGAGAAAAGATAGGCCAGATGCTGCTCGTCGGCTTTCGTGGCTGCACACCGGCGGAGTGCGACCTCGCGGCGCGCGATGTCCGCGAACACCACGTCGGCGGCATCATCTTGTTCGATCAGGAAATGGCGGGCGGAACCATCGATTCGGTTTCACGCCGGCGCAACATCGAGTCGCCCGCTCAGGTGCGCGAGCTCGTCGCGTTTCTGCAGTTGCAGGCGCGTGTGCCGCTGCTCGTGTCGACCGATCAGGAGGGCGGACGCGTCAACCGGTTGAAGCCCGACTACGGTTTCCCTCCCAGTATCTCGCACGAGGAACTGGGCCGCCTCGACCAGCCCGCCGAAACCTACCGACATGCCGAAGGGATCGCGCAGAATCTCGCGAGCCTCGGCTTCAATCTCAACCTCGCGCCCGTCGTCGATCTCGACGCCCATCCCGACAACCCGATCATCAAGGGCAAGGGCCGCAGCTTTTCGGCGGACCCGGGGGCGGTGGCGCGGCACGCCGCGGAGTTCGTGGAGGCGCACCGGGAGCACGGCGTCTTGTGCTGCGCAAAGCATTTTCCCGGCCACGGCAGCGCCACCGGCGACACGCACCTTGGGCTTGTCGATGTCACCCAGACGTGGACGGAGCGGGAGTTGATTCCGTTCCAGCGCCTGATTGCGGCGGACCAGTGCGACGTGATCATGAGCGCGCACGTGTTCAACGCGCGGCTCGACCCGGTGCGCCCGGCGACGCTTTCACCCGCCGTCATCACCGGCCTGTTGCGAGATCGCCTTGGTTTCTCTGGCGTGGTGATGAGTGACGACCTGGAGATGAAGGCGATCTCCGGCCACTACGGTCTGGAAAACTCCGTGCTTGCGGCCGTCGAGGCCGGCGTCGACGTGCTCTGTTTTGGCAACAACATGAGCTACGACCCCGGCATCGCCGCGAAGGTCGCGGACATCCTCGTGCGCGCCGTCGAGTCGGGCCGGATTCCTGGGTCGCGAATCGAAGCCTCGTGCCAGCGCGTGCTCGCGCTCAAGCGCAAGGCCCGCCTGATCGGGTGAGTTTTTTTCAACCACCATCACACGGATGAGCACGGATAAAAGTCCCCGCTCGGATTACCCTGACTTTCCCGGTATCCGTGCCATCCGTGAAGGTGGATCTGTGGTCAAAACCCCGTCATGAATAATCCCAAACCCATCTGTTTATTTTCCGCGGTTGCCTTGTTGTTCGCCGGGTGCGCCACGCGCCCCGGCACGCCGCTCGCGCGCAAGGGCGACGAGATCGTCGTGGCCGGGCAACTGTTTCATACTGGCACTCGCGTCATCACGTGGATGGACCCGGGCGGCTACGATGCCTATCGGGTCGAGCGGCGCTTCAGCCCGATCGAAGAAAGCGGCTGGGAGAAAACGCAGGCCGCGAAACCGGACATCAAGTCCCCCGCGCGCTACGGCCTGCGCTCCGCGCAACTGACCCCGCAGGAGATCGAGCGCCTGCGCGGCGGCGGCTGGGACCTGCCCACGCTCCGGCGCGTCGTGGACCAGTTTGTGTTGCACTACGACGTTTGCGGCATCGCGAAGCAGTGCTTCAACATCCTGCACGACCACCGCGGCCTCAGCGTGCACTTCATGCTCGATCTGGATGGCACCATTTACCAGACCCTCGATCTCAAAGAGCGTGCGTATCATGCCACCACGTCGAACCACCGCTCCGTCGGCATCGAGATCGCCAACATGGGGGCTTACGGTCCGAACGACACCAAGACTCTTGACGCCTGGTATGTGCGCGACGCAAACGGCCGACCGTTCATCAAGATCCCCGAACAGCTCGGCGACCCGATGATTCACACGAAAGGATTCACGGGGCGCCCGATCCGCCCCGAATCCGTGCGCGGTGTTGTGCAGGGCACGGAGCTCGTCCAATACGATCTCACGCCCGAGCAATACGCCGCGCTGATCAAGCTCACGGCCGCGCTGGCGAAGGTCTTTCCCAAGATCAAACTCGACTACCCGCGCGATTCCGCCGGCAAGCTCGTGTTGCACAAACTGTCCGACGATGAACTTGCCAGATTCCAAGGTGTGATCGGCCATTTCCACATCCAGACCAACAAGGTCGATCCTGGCCCCGCGTTCCAATGGGACAAGGTGCTCCGCGGAGCACGGAAATTGGCGCGGTGACAGCAATCACCAAATGCCAACCTCCAAGCTCCAGAGAAACCCAAGTTTCGGGGATTCCCAATCGCCGCTTCGTGGCTCTGGCCTTGGTCCTTCTCTGGCGCTTGGAGGTTGGAGCCTTCATCCCGTCTTCTTCCCGAACGCCAAATCGACCTTGATCGGCGCGGTGGCGATGAACGACGGCCGCTTGCCTCAGCCTCACTTCAAAGAGCCCGCGCGATTGTAATTTCTCGCTCTTCGTGCGGGTGCTATTGTTCATCGTCATGAACGACAAAATCATCCTCCGGGGCATTCACCTCGCGCTCACGCCCGCCCTCGCGGCGGCGATGGAGAAAAAGGCCGGAAAACTCCTCCGCCACAGCGCCCGCATCATCCGCCTGCGCATCGACCTTGATCATGACCGGACAAGAGGAACGAACGGACTCTTTGCCGCCAAGGGCCATGTTGAAATTGACGGCCCGGATATCATCGCGTCAGCCGCATCGGAGGACGGCTACAAATCGGTCGA
>CAMTVF010000098.1:0-8399 GCA_947085115.1 uncultured Opitutaceae bacterium
GGCCAACAGCCTGTTCATGCACTGGCGCACCCGCGCGCATCACACCACCACCGACTTCACCGCCGCCATGGCCGAGAATCACGACCGCCGCGCCGTCTCCGCTATCCTCTCCCAGCGCTTCCCTTCGTGAATACGCGGTGGCACCTGCGCAGGGCGAACAAAAAGGCTTTGTAGTTTGTGGTTCATGTTGGTTTTATTGCGTGCCGAAACTGCCTGCCGGTGCGGCGCGCTGACAAGGGGGCTGACTTCATGCAGGAGGGAGCCGTCGCTCCGAGAAGGGGTGAAATTTCTTGCCAATGCAGGCTGGGCAACGGCTGCGCCGTGATCCAAACGGCGCGGTGCGCTCCAGCAAAAACCGGCCACCCTTCCGGCGATTCGCTTGGCCGGGGTGCAGCGTGGGCAGGCCCGACAATCTTACGCGCAGGAGCGTGAACTATTCGCCCACGCCCGGAGCGATTCGGGGCGTGGGTGGATAGTGTCGGGGCTAGATTTTGCCGGCCTTGCGCCGGGCGACCATGCGGTAGAAATCGGCGAAGAGCGGATCGGCGTCGTTCGGGCCGGGGGCGGCTTCGGGGTGATACTGCACGCTGAAAATCGGCAGCTCCTTGTGGCGCAGGCCTTCGACGGTGTTGTCGTTGAGATTGATTTCGGTGACGAGCGCGCTGCGCGCTTCGAGCGACTTGGGGTCCGTGGCGAAACCGTGATTCTGCGCGGTGATCGAGACCTTGCCGGTTTCGAGATTTTTCACGGGCTGGTTGCCGCCGCGGTGGCCGAATTTGAGTTTGTAGGTGGTGCCTCCGAGGGCGTGGGTCAGCATTTGATGGCCGAGGCAGATGCCGAAAATCGGGAAATCGGGCAGCAGGCCGCTCACCGTGCGGTGGATGTAGGGCAGGGCGGCCGGGTCACCGGGACCGTTGGAAAGAAAGACCGCATCTACGCCGTGCGTGCGCACTTCCTCATGCGTGGCGGTGGCGGGGAACACATGGACGTCGAAACCGTGGCGCACGAGTTTGCGGAAGATCGTGTATTTCGCGCCGAAGTCGAAGGCCGCGATCTTGAAACGCCGGGACGGCGTGACCGTCATGCCCTGGGTCGTGCCGACCGGCAGGTATTGCGCGTTGTGGCGGGATGCGTCGTCGGCCGCCCAGACGTAGGGCGCGCGGCAAGTGGTTTCCTTGACGTAGTCGCTGCCGGCCATGTCCTGCCACGCGCGGGCGCGGGCCACGGCGTCGCCATCGCTCATCGGCAGAGTGGAGAGACAGCACTTCATCGCGCCGTCGACGCGGAGCTTCTTGGTGAGCGCGCGGGTGTCGACTTCGCTGATGCCGGGGATGCCGTATTTTTTCAGGTAGGCGTCGAGCGACATCTGGCTGCGCCAATTGCTAACGACGGGTGAGACCTCCCTCACGACGAATCCGCTGGCCCGCGGCGCGGCGTGTTCCTCGTCCTCGGCATTGATGCCGTAATTGCCGATCTGCACGGCGGTCATGGTTACGATCTGGCCAAAGTAGGACGGGTCGGTCAGAATCTCCTGGTAGCCGGTCATCGACGTGTTGAACACGCACTCGCCGGCGATGGTCGCATCGGCGCCGAAGGCGGCGCCGCGAAACACACTGCCATCTTCCAGGGCCAGAATCGCGGGTTTTGGAGCAGACATTAAAGAGGCACGAAAAGGACTTGGCCCGCGACTGCCAAGCGAGATTCCGGAAAAATTGCCGCAGTGGGGTCCCTCGTGAATCGGAACGGTTCAGTCGCACCCGCGAACCGCCGTTTGACACCCTGCGTAAACCGATTAGCCGTTTTTCCCAGAAATGTCCCATACAGAAGACCGCGCCACCTGGTTTGAGGGCCAGGGCCTCTGGCAACACATCCCCGAAGCCGATTGGCGCGACTGGACTTGGCAACTCAAGAACCGGATCACGACCGTCGCGCAGATCGAGAGCCTGATGACACTCACGCCGGACGAGAAGGCGGGCTGTCTTTTTGCGAGTCATAAACTCGCGTTGGCGGTCACGCCTCATTTTTTCAACCTGATCGATCGCAACGACCCGAATTGCCCGATTCGACGCCAGGTCATTCCGCGGAGCGACGAGAGCATTGTGTCCGAAGAGGAGAGGCTCGATTCCCTGGGCGAGGACGAACATTCGCCCGTGCCCGGTCTGGTGCACCGTTATCCGGACCGCGTTCTCTTCCTCGTCACCGATCGTTGCGCTTCCTATTGCCGCTACTGCACGCGCAGCCGGTTGGTTTCGAACGCGCAGGACTATAATTTCCATCCGGAATACGAGCAGGCACTCCGCTACATTGAAGCGCACCCCGAGGTGCGGGACGTGTTGCTCTCCGGTGGTGATCCGCTGCTGCTTTCGGACCGCAAGCTCGACCATCTCCTCGGGCGGTTGCGGGCGATCAAGCACGTGGAATTCATCCGCATCGGCACGCGCATCCCGATCTTCCTGCCGCAGCGCATCACTCCCGAACTGTGCGAAGTGTTCAAGAAACACGGCCCGATCTGGATGAGCCTGCACATCAACCATCCGCAGGAGATCACGTTGGAGCTGAAGGAGGCCTGCGAGCGACTGTCCTTTGCCGGCGTGCCACTTGGCAATCAAAGCGTGTTGCTGCGCGGGGTGAATGATGATGTCGACGTGATGAAGACCCTCGTCCACCGCCTGCTGCAGATGCGCGTTCGGCCCTATTATCTTTACCAGATGGATCTCATCACGGGCGGCGCGCACTTCAAGGCGGACGTTCGCAAGGGACTCGAGATCATTGAGGCGCTGCGCGGTCACACGACCGGCTACGCCGTGCCGCAATACGTCATTGATGCTCCGGGGGGCGGCGGCAAGGTGCCGGTTAATCCCGACTACGTCGAAAAAATCACGGACGAGGAGGTCGTCTTCCGCAATTTCGAGGGGCGCCAATTCCGCTACCCGCTCAAGAGCACGCCGGTGGTGGCACCGGCACCGAGCAAAGTTTTGCCTGCGGAAGTGCACCTCTGATACCTGCAATCGTCCGGTTTGAGGCGTTGGCGTTTTGGCGACCCGCAAAGAGCGGCAAGATTGACGCTTTCGCGGCTCGAGGTGGAACGCGTTGACCTCAACGCGTTGGGTTCGTTGCTGAAAGCGTGCTCGGGGACAACCCGATCCACCTTTGCCGGATTTTGGTTCCTATCGCGCAGTGAATGGCGAAAATCTGCGCGAATTTAGACGGAGATGAATATCTCCTAACTTTCTAATGAATAGTTGGAAGCGGGTTTATTTGTGCGGCGATAGATTCGTCGGAAAAAGAAATTGCAAATCTTTTTCAACGTTTCGGAAAGTGCTGCGTCTATCTCAGTGAAATCAGTGCGTCGTTTGTAACGAAACATTGTTTGTAGTTCTTACGGTTTGCTTGGTGTTAGGTCATGCAGGGGCTGCCTTAATTGGTGGCCCCTTCATGATTTAGGGGGGTCAAGGTTGGCCCGGTGAGGACCAACGGGTTTTACCCAAGCGTCCGAAGTGCCCGGCGTGGTTCAATAGGCCTTCACCATGCCGCCATCGACGAGCAGCGTTTGCCCGCTGATGTAGGAATTCGCGGGAGAGCAAAGAAACACCGCCGTTCGGGCAAACTCCTCCGGCTCACCGTAGCGGCCGAGCGGAATGGATTTCTCGATTTCCGCGCGCACGGCCTCAGGCGTGGAGTTGGTTCGCTTGGCGCGAGCGGTGTCCAGTTGCACGAGACGATCGGTCTGGATGCGGCCCGGACCCAGCGCGTTCACGATGATGCCCTGCGGACCAACTTCGCTCGCGAGGGTTTTCGTAAACCCAACGACGCCCATGCGAAAGGTGTTTGAGAGCAGGAGCAGATCGAGCGGCGCTTTCACCGAGGAGGAGACGAAATTGATGATCCAACCGCGTCCGGCTTTCCGGAGGTGGGGCAATGCCGCACGGGTCGCGCGCACGTAGCTGAGGAGCGTCAGATCAAACGCCGCCTGCCATGCCGCATCGTCAAACGTATCGAACGTGCCCGCCGGCGGACCGCCGCAGTTGTTGACGAGAATGTCGAGCTTGCCGAAGCGTGCCACGGCTTCGTCCACGGCGCGCCCCAAGTCGGCGGGCTTCGTCAGGTCGCCGATCACGATGTGGGCCGTGCGACCGGTTTGGTTTTGAATCTCCTCCTGGGTGTGCCGGCATTCCTCGGCTCGGCGAGCGAAGAGCGTGACGTCTGCGCCTTCGCGCGCAAAAGCGATGGCGGTGGCGCGACCGAGACCGCTGTTGGAGGCGAGCACAAGGGCGGATTTGTCAGTGAGTCCGAGGTCCATAAGTCAGGCGATTGGGGATTTGAGATCGACGACAGGGTTGATCAACGGGGCAAACCCATCGATGTGGCACTCGAGGATGTCGCCGTGGGCGAGGGGAGCAGCGCCGGGGGTGCCGGTTGAGAGGATATCGCCAGGGAGCATGGTCATGATCTGCGAGTGATAGTGCACCAAAAAATCGGGCGGGAAGGTCATGTTGGCGACCGTATTCTCGGCGTGCACGCGACCATTGATCACCGTGCGCACGTGCAGGCGGCCGACGTCGGGAATTTCATCCGTGGTCAGAAACAACGGTCCGAAGCTGAAGAACGTATCAAAGCTTTTGCTTTGCGTGAGATTGCGCGGATTGCGGCGCAGGATGTCCTCGGCGGTCATGTCGAGGATGGTGCAGAAGCCCGCCACCACGCTGCGCCACTGGTCGCGCGGCACATCGCGGCAGGTGCGGCCGAAGATCACGCCGAGCTCCGCCTCGCCGGTTGTTTTCTGTGAAAGCTGCGGCAGGCGAATGACGTCGCCGGGTCCGATGATGCTCGTGTCCGGTTTTAGAAAACTGGCCGGTTCGGCTGTTGGCGCGGACTCGTTCAGATCGGCGGCGTGGGCCCGGTAGTTGAGCCCGATCCCCCAAATCTTGCGCGGGCGGCGATAGAGGGGGGCGAACCGGGCTGACCCGGGCGAAATGGCGGCCCTCGCCAATGCGGCCGGCAGATTGTTTTTCGCGTCATCATGCCACCTGCGCACCTCGTCGAGTGTTTGCGTCGTCAACAACCCGAGCAGGTCGGCGGGCCATGCACGCTCCACGTGTTCGGCGATCGCGCGGACCGGCACGAACCCGGCGGGCAGAAGCACGCAGGCAACTTCCGATTGATCGAGGAGGAGGGTGGCGAGTTTCATCCCGGGTGAGCACGAGAATTGCCGGGTGGCGGCGAACGACAACCGTTTTGTGCAAATTTTCGCTCGTGAAGCGGCTGGCCGGAAATTCCGGGATTGCGACCGCCGACTTCCGCGACTCCCGTGGGTGCGTCACCTGCCCGATCATGCTCGCTCCCACCCCCGCGTTCACTGGCGTCATCCCGATTTTGGCCACTCCGTTCAACGACGACGAGTCGCTCGATCTCGTCTCGCTCGATCGCATGATCCGATTCTTTGGCGATCTGGGAGCGAACGGATTCACGGTGCTCGGCGTGTTGGGCGAGGCGAGCCGCCTGATCGATGCCGAGCGAACCCAGGTCATCCGCACGGCGGTCGCAGCGGCGAACGGGAAGCCGGTCATCGTGGGCACAAGTCATGCCGGCACGGCGGCCACGATCATGCACACCCGCGAGGCGGCCGACCTCGGTGCCGCTGCCGTGATGGTCGCACCCTCGAAGCAGCCCGTGCCGAGTGAAGTCGTGGTATTTGAGTATTTCCGCCGAGTGGTGGAGTCCTCACCGATTCCGGTCGTGGTGCAGGATCACCCGCTTTCCACGGAGGTTCACATGACAGTGCCGCTGTTATTGCGACTCGCGAATGAACTGCCGGGCGTATCCTGCGTCAAGGCCGAGGCAACGCCGAGCCCTGCCCGGATTGCGGCGCTCAAGGCGGGCATCAAGCGATCCGACGTGACGGTGCTCACCGGCCTCGGTGCGCTCTATGGTTTCTTCGACCTCGAACATGGTTCCAACGGTTTCAACACCGGTTTCGCCTTTCCGGAGGTGTTGCATGCCATGGTCGCGCGAATGCGCTCGGGCGACGCCGGGGGCGCGCGCCGGATTTATGCGCGCTACCTGCCGCTCATGGTGTTCGAGCAACAGCCGGGCGTTGCGATTCGCAAAGAGATTCTCCGGATGCGCGGCTTGCTCGGGTCAAATCGCGTTCGTCATCCGGGGGCGACGATCGAGGCGGGCACCACCGCGCAGTTGCACCGTTTGCTCGAAGCGACTTTTCCCGGACAGGATTTGCGGCAACCGGTGCGCATCGACCCGTAAGCGGTTCGCGCATGCGGCGAATGCGGTGCCTCGGCGAGGCAGTGTCCAGCGTGGCATAGGGAGAAATCGGAGATTGACAGAACCGCGCGCGCGGTGTTGCGTGCGCCTTGCCTGTAGGGGTGTCCTCCGCGGAGGACTGAGATTGCGGCGCGCTCGGCTGCTCGACCCTTCGAACCTGGACGGATCATGCCGACGAAGGAAACAGCAGGCGCCGCGAAAGCGCCAAGTGGGCGCACGGCGCCCCTTCTCTCGGGAGTCCGGCCGGGTTCCGGGCCTCAAGCCATGCCACTCCCAAACCGACTCCTCTTCAGCACGCTCGCACTCGCGTTTGCCGTCACCGCGCGCGCCCAAACACCGACCGACCAGCCGCTCGATCTCGCGCCGTTGCGCGTCACGGCGGATATCTGGGAATCGCCGCTCGATCGCCTCGCCGCTAGCGTCACCGTCTTTGATGCGGCGACCTTGAGCGCCCGCGCCGTGCGCCACTTCGGCGATCTCGCCGACCAGATTCCAAACCTCACGTGGACGGGCGGCACGTCGCGCCCGCGGTATTTTCAAATCCGCGGCATCGGCGAAAATTCCCAATACGAAGGTGAGACGCCCGACTCGGCGGTGCGTTTTCTCGTGGACGATTTCGACTTCACCGGACTCGGCACGCTCGGCAGCACGTTTGACGTGAGTCAGGTGGAAGTGTTGCGCGGACCACAGGCCGGTGCCTTCGGTGCGAACGCCGCGGGCGGAGTGATTCGGCTGGTCACGAACGCACCGACGCCAGTGTGGACTGGGCGCGTCGAGGCCAGCGCCGGCGGCGACAGTCTGCGCTCTGCCGCCCTCGCGCTGGGCGGCCCCTTGCTCGCGGCCAATCCCGAGAAACTGATGATGCGCCTCGCGATCGAGCAGGCGGCGAGCGACGGCTTTCGCCGCAACCTCACGCTGAACCGCGACACCAATGCGCGCGACGAACTGACCGCGCGCCTGCGCTTCACGTTGAACGCCAGTGCCGACTGGCGCTGGGACGCGGCCGTGCTGTTTTCCCTGTTCGACAACGGCTACGACGAATTCGCGCTCAACAACAACGGACGCTTCACCTACAGCGATCAGCCCGGGCGCGACGAGCAGCGTTCCACTGCGGCGAGTTTGCGCGGCACCTACCGTGGTTGGGATGTTGCGCGACTCACGACAGTGACGAGCGCGGCGTGGGTGGATTCGATTTACAGCTACGATGACGACTGGACCGCCGCGTCCTACCGCGGCTTCAGCGACCTGCGGCGCGACCGCACCGTGTTGAATCAGGAATTGCGGCTCGACTCGGAGCCCGGTCACCGCCGCGGCGGTGTGATCGAGCGTTGGACCGTGGGCGCGTTTTTCTCGAGCACCGACGAGAGCAGTGTTTACACGAATGAAGATCCGGGAAACTTGCGCGGCCTGCGGACGGATTATTCTGCGGAGACGTTTGCGGTCTTCGGACAAGTGGCGCAGCGCCTCGCGCCGGAGACGCGCGTGATTTTCGGTCTGCGCACCGAGCGCGTCGATTTGCACGGCGTCGGCACCAGAACGCGTTTCCGCAAGAGCCGTGGCACCCACGACCCGGTGGTCACGTTCGCACCGCGTTTTGTTGACACGCTCTTCGGCGGCAAACTCATGCTCGAACACAATCTCGATGCGCGCACGCTTGCCTTTGCATCGATCACGCGCGGCTACAAAGCTGGCGGCGTCAATCTCGATGCGCGCATCAACCCGGCAGTGGACCCGCTCACCTACGACACAGAAGATTTGTGGAACTATGAGGCGGGAGTGCGCGGCCACTGGTTCGACCAGCGTTTGCGCGGCGAAGTCACGGTGTTTCACCTCGCTCGCCGGCAAACCCAAGTGCGCGATTCCGCGGGCTTCGGCGGCAACTACCGTTTCTTCACCGACAACGGCAACGCCGCGCGCGTCACCGGTCTCGAGGCCTCCGCCAACTGGGAAGCGACAGATGAGTGGTCGTGGCACGGCTCGCTCGCATTGATGGATTCGGCGCTCGACCGCTTCACCGTGGCCAACGGCAACATCGGCGGCGGTCGGCGCCTCGCTAACACGCCGCGCTATGGTTACACGCTAGGCACGCGTTACCGGACTCCCGCAGGTTTGTTGGCCAA
>CAMTVF010000099.1:0-10351 GCA_947085115.1 uncultured Opitutaceae bacterium
CCGAGGGGCTCCACGTCACGTTGCGTTTCCGCAGCACGCGACTGCGCGCGATAGGCAATCCGCAGCACGCGGCGTTGCACGACGCCTTGTTGCACCGGCAGGAGCATCGGTTGGGCGCCAGCATCCTGATTGGGGCCGAGACCACGACCCACGATCATCGTGCCCCGCACCAGCCGCTCCACATGGTCCTGGTGCTCGCGCGGCAGCACGGCCCGCAACTTGTTCAGCGCGGTTGCCATCGGCGCGTGCAGGGAAGGATCGGTGAACTGCTTCACCAACTCGCCGCCCACGAAAAGCGACGACGCCTCCTCCGCCGTGAACATCACCGGAGGCAGATGGTAGCCCTTCATCAGGTTGTAGCCAACGCCGGCCTCCCCGACAATCGGCACTCCGGCCTCGCCCAGTGCGGAAATGTCCCGGTAAATCGTGCGTTCCGTCACCTCAAAGTGTTCCGCCAGCTCCGCCGCGCGCACCACCCGGCGGCCTTGCAGGTAGAGCACCATGGCGACGAGGCGATCCGTTCGGTTCATGGCACCTACGTTGTCGCGCGCCTCCGGGCGCAGCCAGATCTTTTCCAGCCCATTTTTTGACGCCGACCGGTCGGCGCACTTGCCAACCGTGATTTTCACCCCGAAGAATTCACCATCCCGGTGAATGAGCGCCATTGAGCTCTTCACGATTTTTCATCCTGCTGTTCATGGCGGTGTCTCATGCCACCCCGCCCGTGCAGGCTGATCACGGGACTCATCGCCTTCTTCTCATCACCGCATCACCAGCTTTCCCCCATGGCAAAAGTCTACTTCTACTACTCGGCCATGAACGCCGGTAAATCCACCGTGCTGCTGCAATCGAGCTACAACTACCGTGAGCGCGGGTTGCACACGCTGCTGTTCGTGCCCTCGGTCGACACCCGCTCCGGCCCCGGGCGCATCCAATCGCGCATCGGGCTCCAAGCCGACGCCATGCCGCTCCCGCCCGACGAAAACGTGTTCGAGCACGTGAAGGCCGCCCACGCCGCCCAACCGGTCTCCTGCGTGCTCGTTGACGAGGCTCAGTTCCTCACCCACGCCCAGGTCGGGCAGCTCACGGACATCTGCGACGGGCTCGACATCCCTGTGCTGTGCTACGGTCTGCGCACCGATTTCCAGGCCCAGCTTTTCCCCGGCAGCGCGGCGCTGCTCGGTCTGGCCGACAACCTCATCGAACTGAAAACGATTTGCCACTGCGGACGGAAGGCGACGATGAACCTCCGGGTCGGTCCCGACGGGCGGGCCGTGAAGGAGGGCGCGCAGGTCGAGATCGGCGGCAACGAGCGCTACGTCGCCATGTGTCGCCGCCATTTCAAGGAGGCCCTCGCCGGGGCGAAATAGTCGGCAGCCCCGCAGGTTCGGCCAGCGCGAGCAAAATTCGCGCAGTCTTCCCCAGTTTTCGCCCAAGGAGCACGGTTGCGGTGGCTCAGCGCACCCGCTTTGCTGGTCAGCCCATGAACCACGCTTGGTCAGAATTGAAGAATCGCGCGATGTCGCCTGAGGACGTCGCGAAACTCATCCCCAGCAACAGCCGCGCCTTCTTGCACGGCGGCGCTGCGACGCCGACGGCTCTCGTTGAGGCCCTGGCAAAGCGCACCGATGTTGAAGGCGTGCGCGTTTATCACGTTCACACCGAAGGCCCGATGCCGATCCTGAACAAGGAATGTGCAGGTCGCATCCGCTCGGTGTCGCTCTTCAGCGGCGGCACGGCCCGCCCGGCCATTGCGGAGGGACGCGCTGATTTCATGCCGGTGTTCCTTTCGGACATTCCGGCATTTTTCCGCACCCGTCGCATTCCGCTAGACGTGGCCATCCTGCAGCTTTCCCCGCCCGACCGGCATGGGTTGTGCACCCTCGGCACCTCGGTCGATGTGGCCCTCGCGGCATTTGAAAGCTCCACGATCATTTTGGCCGAGATCAACGAGCAGATGCCCCGCACGCGCGGCGAATCATTCGTTCCCTTTTCGCGGGTCAGCGCCTTCATCGCCACGAACCGTCCAATGCACATGCATCCACCGGAGCCCGAGGGCGCGACTGAGGGCCACATTGGCGAGATCATTGCCGACCTGGTCGAGGATGGATCAACCCTTCAGGTAGGAATCGGCGCCATCCCCGATGCGGTGCTCGCCCGCCTGCACAACAAGCGCAACCTCGGCGTGCACACGGAGATGTTCTCCGACCGAATGGTGTCGCTCGTCGAGGCCGGTGCCGTGACCAACAAATTCAAAACCGTGTTCCCAGGTCGCATTGTCACGGCCTTCTGCGTGGGCACGCAAAAGACCTTCGATTTCGTGCACGACAACGCCTTCGTGACCTTCGCCGGCTCGGACCGCACCAACGACACGGCCGCCATCCGCAAGAATCCAAAGGTCGTCGCGATCAATTCCGCGATCGAAGTCGACCTGACCGGCCAGGTCTGCGCCGACTCGATGGGCCACCGCATCTACTCCGGCATTGGCGGCCAGATGGATTTCATCCGGGGTGCGGCACTCTCGCCCGGCGGCAAGCCGATCATCGCCCTGCCCTCCACGGCCAAGGGCGGCACCATCTCGCGCATCACCGCCGAGTTGAAGCCCGGGGCAGGCGTCGTGACGACCCGTGGCCACATCCATTGGGTCGTTACGGAATACGGCGCGGTCAATCTGCTCGGCATGACCCTCCGCGAACGCGCCGAGGCGCTGATCTCGATCGCCCATCCGGATTTTCGGCCCGAATTGCACCGCACGGTTGCAGCCATCCGGCATTTCGACTTTGGTTCCGCGTAACCATGCGCGTCACTTTTTTCGACACCAAGTCCTACGATCGCGAGTTCTTCGCCGCCGCCGCAGCCACCCTCGGACTTGAGGTGCGGTTTCTTGAACACCGTCTCAACGACACCACCACGGCGACAGCCCACGGTGCCGGGGCCGTCTGCTGCTTTGTCAATGATCGCTTGGATCGCGCGGTGTTGACGCAATTGCGCGCGGCCAATGTCCGCCATGTCGCGTTGCGCTGCGCGGGCTTCAACAATGTCGACCTCGCGGCCGCGAAGGAAATGGGCCTGACGGTCACCCGCGTCCCGGCCTACTCACCCCATGCGGTCGCCGAGCATACCGTTGCGCTGCTGCAGACGTTGAACCGAAAGATCCACCGGGCGCACAACCGCGTGCGCGAGCACAATTTCTCCCTCGCCGGACTGGTCGGCTTCGATCTCCACGGCAAGACCGCCGGCATCATTGGCACCGGCAAGATTGGGCAAATCACGGCGGAGATCCTTCGCGGTTTCGGCATGCGCGTGCTCGCCTACGATCCGTCCCCCGCGATCGAGTGGGCGGCGGCCAATCAAGTCGCCTATGTGACCCTGGAACGACTCCAGGCGGAGAGTGACGTCGTCTCGCTCCACGTGCCGCTCACCCGCGAGACACACCATCTTGTCAACGAAGCGTCGCTGGCTCGCATGAAGCCCGGAGTGTTCCTCGTGAACACGAGTCGCGGCAAACTGGTCGATACCGCGGCCTTGATTGCGGCGCTGAAAACCCGCCACGTCGGCGGCGTCGCGCTCGACGTCTATGAGGAAGAGGAAGGCATTTTCTTTGAGGACCATTCGGGACTGGTGCTCGACGACGACGAACTCGCCCGCTTGCTCACCTTCCCCAACGTGCTCATCACGTCGCACCAGGCGTTTCTCACTCGCGAGGCACTGGCGGAGATTGCGCGCGTGACCTCGGCCAATCTGCACAGTCTCGCCCACGGGCGACCGTTCCTCGACGGCACGCAGCTCGCCTGAGTGCGCGGCTGCCGCAACGCCGGTCGGCGACAGGTCAATACACCGTCCCGCCGTCCGGCGGGGGCGGGGGCCGGCGCAGCGTCAGCACGAGGTAGTAGGAGATCGTCGCGAGCACTGCGGCCACGATCAGGAACCAGTCGCCGTGTTCCGTGTAGAAGCTCCGGCGGTTGAGCCAGCGCAGGTCGCGTGTGACCGTGGCGGTCTCGTGCCCCCGGAAATAGATGCTGTCGTGCTCATCGCGCAGATTGAGGCGGACGCGACCAAACTCGTCGATCCAGCCCGACCAGCCCCCATTGCCCACGCGCAACACGGGGCGACGGTTCTCGACCGCGCGCAGCACGGAGTGGGTTGCATGTTGGGTGGCGGCGCCTCCCTCGCCAAACCACGCGTTGTTGGTCAGCACCGCCAGGAGGTCGGCCCCGTCGCGCACGCTTTCCCTGGCCAACCGAGGAAAGATATCCTCATAGCACACCAGCACCCCCACCGGCACGAGGTCGCGCCCGACCGTCAGCACCAGCGGGCGGGCCTGCTCGCCGGGTTGGAAGTCGCCGCCGATCGGCACAAATTTCTCCAGCCAACCCAAGACTGCGCGGAACGGCACATATTCGCCGAAAGGCACGAGCTTGCGCTTGGCATAGCCGGGCTGGACCAACCCGGTCACGGGATCGACAAGGAAGGCACCGTTGAACCACTGTTCATCGGGCCGACCCACCTGCTCGGTGTAAACCGAACCGAGCAGGACCGGCTTGCCGGCGCGCCGGGCTAGGGATTCGAGCCACGGCTGGACATTGGTGTCGCGAAAGAGAGCCCACGGCACCACCGCCTCCGGCAGGACGATGACCTCAGGCACGCCCGCGTCGTTGGCATCAAGAGTCACCTTTTCAATTGTTTTCAATACGTCGAGCGAGCGGGCCTGATCCCATTTTTCGGTCTGCGGAATATAAGGCTGCACGAAAGCCACGCGCGCGAGCTTGTGGCGCTGCTGGTTCATGACCTCGCCGAGAAAGAAAAAGGAGCTGAAGACGAGCAGCATCAGCGCCCACATGAACTCCGGGCTGCGTCTGCGCCGCCCCGAGCTGCCCTCGTAGGTAATCCTGTGCGCGAAGGCCGCCGCCCCAAGGTTGAAGCAGACGAGCACCCAAGAGACAATCCAGGCACCACCGACGGAGGCCGCTTGCAGCACGATGGGGCGCTCCCACTGCGAAGCGGCGAGCGGCAGCCACGGGAAACCTCCAAAAATCACGCCGCGCAGCCACTCGCCCATCACCCACAGCCCGGCAAGGCCGAGGAAGGCGAAGAGGCGGAAAAAAACGCGATGCCCCCGGATGCGCGGCACGAACCACCAGGCTGCCAGAAACCAAAGGCCATTGAGCAAGCCGGACAGCGTGCCGAGCGCCACCATGCCGAGCCACGAGACGTGGTGCAACCAGGCGAGCAGGCCGATCCACGCGACCACTTGCGCGCCGAGCACGGTGAGCGCGAAGAGTTTGAATTTCGGTTCGCGATACGCCCAGAGCACCGCCGGAAGCAGCATCACATACGCCGCCTCCCCTGCATCGACGGGCGGAAACGCCGCATAGGTCAACAGTGCCGTCAAAATAAAGACCCCAAAGCCCCAAACCAACTGAGGACGCCGCTGCCAGAAAGTTTGGGCAGGGACGCAGGGGTCGACCGTGATAGTTTGACTCATCGACAGGGGGTCGCGTCAAGCGACAGCGTTTTCACTCAGGCGCCGTGACAATTCTTGAACTTCTTGCCGGAACCACAGGGACACGGATCGTTGCGCCCAACCTTGGGTGCGTCGCGGCGGATGGTGACCGTCGGCAGCTTGATCTCTTCGGTCCCTCCGCCGGTCGATTCGGTGGCGCCGCTGGTGGTCATCGATGTTTGCACGGCGGCGGTCAACGCCGTGGGCGCAGAGGCCGGGCCCTGCAATTTGGCGGAACGGGCAAGGATCGCGAAAAGGTTCTCGAACGCGGCGCGATTCGTCGCTGACCGGAAGAGGCTCGTGCAGATTTGCAGGCGCACGTTGTTCATCAGTTCCTCGAAGAAGCGATAGGCCTCACCCTTGTATTCGGAAAGCGGGTCTTTCTGGCCGTAAGAGCGCAGCCCGATCGAACGACGGAGCTCTTCCATCTCGGTCAAGTGCCCCTGCCAGTGGTGATCAATGGCATTGATGACGATGTAGCGCTCGAGGCCGCCGACCGCAGTCGGATCCTCGACGGACTCTTTCAAGGCGTAGGCCTGCTTGATGCGCTCGACGAGCTGTTGGTGCATCACGGTCGGATCCCGTTGCCCTTCCAGTTCGGAAACCCTGACGCTGATCGGAAAGTGAGAATTCAGCCAGCCGACCAGACTCTCAAGATTGCCGGACGTGGTCGCATTCCGGTCGCCGATCCCGGCGGTTTCGAGACGGACGTCGAGCTCCTCTTCGATCATGTCGAAGATGATGTCCTTCGCCCGTTCGGCGTGCAGCGCGCCATTGCGGATGCCGTAAACGACTTCGCGCTGCTTGTTCAGGACATCGTCGTATTGCAGCAGGCGCTTGCGGATCGAGAAGTTCTGTTGCTCGACCTTCTTCTGCGCGGACTCGATCGAGCGATTGAGCCACGGGTGCTCCAGCTCCTCGCCGTCCTTCATCGAGCCTTCCATGATCTTCGAGGCAAGATTGCCCTGAAGAAAGAGGCGCATCAGGTCGTCTTCCAGCGAGAGGAAAAACTTGGTGGCGCCCGGATCACCCTGGCGCGAGCAACGACCGCGCAACTGGCGGTCGATGCGGCGGGACTCGTGCCGCTCGGTGCCGACGACGAGGAGTCCGCCGAGTTCGCGCACGCCCTCACCGAGTTTGATGTCGGTGCCGCGACCGGCCATGTTCGTGGCAATGGTCACAGACCCGCGCTGACCGGCGCGGGTGATGATCTCGGCTTCCTGTTGGTGAAATTTGGCGTTAAGGACGGTGTGGATCACGCCCGCACGCTTGAGCATGCGGCTCAGCACCTCCGATTGTTCGACCGTCACCGTGCCCACGAGCACGGGTTGCCCCCGCTTTTGCGCATCCTGGATCGTCTTGACGACAGCCGCGTATTTATCGCGGCGCGTCTTGAAGATGGAGTCGTTCGCGTCGGCGCGGATGCACGGCTGGTTGGTCGGAATCTGGGTGACGGAGAGGCGGTAGATCTCGTTGAATTCCGCGGCCTCGGTCTCGGCTGTGCCGGTCATGCCCGCAAGCTTCTCATACATGCGGAAGTAATTCTGGATCGTGACCGTTGCGTAGGTGCGGGTCTCGCGCTCAATCGACACGCCTTCCTTTGCCTCGACGGCTTGGTGGAGACCGTCGGACCAACGGCGGCCCGGCATCACGCGGCCGGTGTTTTCGTCCACGATGACGACCTTGCCGTCCTGAATGACGTATTCGACGTCGCGCTCATAGATGGAGTAGGCGCGGAGGAGCTGCGAGATCGCATGAATGTCCTCGGAGATGACTTCGTAACGCTGCTGCGCCTCGCGCTTGGCCTTTTCCTTTTCTTCGGGCGTCTTGGTGGCGTCCTTTTCGAGCTCGATGAAATGGGTCGCGAGATCGGGCAGCACGAACGCATCGGGATCATCGGGGCGGAGATGCTTGCGGCCAATCTCGGTCAGGTCTGCCTGGTGATTCTTTTCGTCGATGGCGAAGAGCAGCTCCTCCTTGTAGGCGTAGAGTTCCTTCTTGTTGAAGTCGGAGTGCATCTCGACATCGGTCTTGTCGAGCAGTTTGCGCCACTCCGGATTTTCCATGAGCCGGAGGAGTTGCTTGTTCTGCGGCATGCCGAGTTTCACCTGCAGCATCTTCATCGCAGCGGCGTGGCGCTCCTCGTTGGTCAGGTCCTTCTTTTCCAGAAGATCCGTGGCCTCCTTGACAATGCGGTTGACGAGACGCATCTGAGCATCGACGAGCGCGGAGACGCCGGGACGCAGGCGGGTAAAGGGCTGCTCGCGCTCGATCGGAGCCGGGCCGGAAATGATCAGCGGCGTGCGGGCCTCGTCCACGAGGATGGAGTCGATTTCGTCCACGATACAGAACCAGTGGTCGCGTTGGACCTGGTCGTCCTTGCGCGTGGCCATGCCATTGTCGCGCAAGTAGTCGAAGCCAAACTCGGAGGCGGTGCCGTAGGTGATGTCGCGCTGATACATCTCGCGACGGAGGTCGGACGGCATCTGTTGCTGAATGCACCCGACGGTGAGGCCAAGGAATTGGTAAAGGTGCCCCATCCACTCGGAGTCGCGGCGGGCGAGGTAGTCGTTGACGGTGACAAGCTGGGCGTTCTTGCCGACCAGAGCGTTGAGGTAAAGCGGCAGGGTGGCGACGAGGGTCTTGCCTTCGCCGGTGGCCATTTCAGCGATCCGGCCTTCATGCAGTGCGATGCCGCCGATGAGCTGGACGTCAAAATGCACCATGTCCCACGTGAGCTCATGTTCGCAGACCAGCACCTTGCGACCGACCATGCGGCGGGCGGCGTTTTTCACCACGGCGAAAGCCTCGGGCAATACTTGATCGAGCGTTTCGCCGGCCTTGAGACGCGCGCGGAATTCGTCGGTCTTTGCCCGCAGTTGGTCGTCGGTGAGTTTTTGGCAGGCCGCCTCGAATTCGTTGATGCGGACCACCACCGGGCGGCATTTATCGACGTATTTGCGATGGTGACGACCGGCGAGTTTCTTTAAAATGAAGCTGAGCATGAAAGAGGAAGACGTTTAGCCGCGCCGAGTGGGTTGGCAAATGGCAAATTGTTGTCCAGTAGTGAGCAGCGAGTAGTGAGCAGTGAGCATTGCAGATGTGAGACTTGCAGATGTGAGACTTGCGCTGAAAATCCTGCTGAACAGGCATTATTGCGCGGCTTCGTGCCACGCTACGAAGGACCACCTGCTCCCGATCCGCTACTCCCTGCCCGCTACTCGCTACTGATCTTCAGACCTTCGTCTTGAAGTAGGCAATGGTCTTCTTGAGGCCGGCGGCGAGCGGCACCTTGGGCTCCCATTTCAGGTGTTTGCGCGCAAGGGTGATGTCGGGGCGACGCTGCTTCGGGTCGTCAGCCGGGAGCGGCTTGTGCACGATCTTCGACTTGCTCTTCGTGAGCTTGAGCACTTCCTCCGCGAGTTCGAGCATCGTGAACTCACCGGGATTGCCAAGATTTACCGGGCCGATGGTCTCGGTCTGATTCATCAGGCGGACAAAACCATCGATCAGGTCATCAACGTAACAGAAGGAACGCGTCTGCGAGCCATCCCCGTAAACCGTGATGGGCTCACCCTTGAGGGCCTGCACAATAAAGTTTGAAACGACGCGGCCGTCGTTCGGGTGCATGCGCGGGCCGTAGGTGTTGAAGATGCGCACGACGCGGATATCGACGTTGTTCTCGCGGTGGTAGTCGAAGAACAGCGTCTCGGCGCAGCGCTTGCCCTCGTCGTAGCAGGAGCGTTTGCCGATCGGATTGACGTTGCCCCAGTAGCTCTCGGGCTGCGGGTGGACACTCGGGTCGCCGTAAACTTCGGACGTGCTGGCCTGGAACACTCGCGCCTTCACGCGCTTGGCAAGGCCCAGGCAGTTGATCGCCCCCATCACCGACGTCTTCGTGGTCTTGATCGGATTGAACTGGTAGTGCGGCGGTGAGGCCGGGCACGCAAGATTGTAAATTTGCTTCACCTCGAACTTGAACGGATCGATTACATCGTGGCGGACAAACTCGAAATTCGGATTGGCCAGCAGGTGCGAGATGTTGGCCTTCGAGCCTGTGAAGAGGTTGTCGAGACAGATGACTTCGTGCTCCTCCGCCAGCAACCGGTCGCACAAGTGACTGCCAAGGAAGCCGGCCCCGCCGGTAACAAGAATGCGCATGGGGTGGATTTAGGTGAATGCCTGGGGCCTAGCCAGCAAAACTTGGTGCCTTGGCCACGCGTTCGCATTTCGCAACGTTCGTTCCGGCCAAGATACAAGCGGCAGGCTGAAGCCTGCCGTCCCACCGTGCCGCCGCCGGATCCGCTGGCGGGAGCTAATTCAACGCATATGGGGCGCGGGATCCCCTGCGCCGTCCGCTATGCCGTGGCTTCCTGCGACCCCATCGAGTGAATCGAGACTCCCGCCGCCATCCGCGCCTTTCTTGAACCCCTCGGCCTCAACGAGCAGGCCACCGGCCAGCCACCGCAGGCACCACCGGCGGAAGGCAGCAGTGATGGGGGAGCCGACTTGATCGAGGCAGTGACTGGTGCCGTGTATCCAGCAGGGCCACGGCCCGAGCCCAAGCAGCCGGCCCATCCCCGGATCAAGGCCAACCCCGCTCTATCACCGCCAATGGATGCTGGCTCACAGCACGCAAGTCCAGGACGACGGTTGGCAGCCCGAGGCCGCTGATGATTTCGACCAGACGGGCTTCGAATTGCCACCCTAGCCCATCTTCCGCAGTTCGGATCTGAAAGTCACTTTTTTCGGCGGTTTTTCGCGAGGGCTTCACTCTGAGGTGAGCCGCGACAGGGCTTGTAGTGGAGAACAGCCCGTTGTTTTGCGTCGCGGCAGGGCGCATACTCC